>JAGQXC010000649.1 GCA_020436785.1 Saprospiraceae bacterium
GTCCGTAAGGTCATGAGTAATTGTGCGTATCTTTGTGACCATCAATCAATTCCAAACGATGATTTCTTTTATGATCTACGGCGCCAATGGGTTTGTTGGCCAGGAGTTAGCTCGTGAAGCCGTATCCCGTGGTTTGCAGCCCATACTGGCCGGAAGGAACAAAGAAGCCTTGGCAGCCCTAGCCAGCGAGTTGGATCTTGTCTATAAAATCTTCGATTTGCGGCATCAACAAGAAGTCAATCAGGCTTTACGTGGTTTGACGTTACTAATGAATTGTGCCGGCCCATTTAAATATACCTATCAACCACTGGTCGAAGCTTGCCTGAAAGAAAAACTACATTATCTGGACATTACCGGGGAAATACCAGTCTTTCAGGCCATACAGGCTCGTGATGCCGAAGCAAAATCCGCCGGAGTAATGTTGATGCCCGGGTCCGGATTTGATGTGGTTCCCACCGATTGTCTGGCGTTGTACTTAAAAAATAAATTACCGGCTGCCGTTGAATTGATGTTGGCATATCACGCAGAAGGCCCCGCCCGTTTACCGCCTGGCACGGCTAAGACTTCGGTCGAAATGATCCCATTCGGAATTAATGTTCGCGTCGATGGAAACTTAAAACAAGCTACAGATCCATTTGCAACCCGCATGATAGATTTCGGATCTGGTCCCCGCGAAGCAATTCGCTTAAATTGGGGTGATGTTTTTACGGCGTTTTATTCGACGGGCATTCCCAATATTTCCAACTATGCCGTACTTCATCCAAAACTGATCCAACGGATGAAAAAAGTGCGAAAGATCCGCTTTCTATTCCGGCTAAAATGGTTTCGAGCCAGAATGCAAAAGCAACTTAAGGGCGGCTCGACTCCCGAGCAACGGGCTCAATCCACCATGCACGTGTGGGGAGAAGTCAAAGATCCGTTTGGCAATGTCGTTCAGGCCAGGCTTCATGGCCCGGAAGCCGGCGTAGTATGGACGGTAAAGACTTGTCTGGATGCCATTCAAGAAATCGAAAAGGGTCGGATTTTGCCAGGATTTCAGACGCCGGCAAGCGTCTTTGGGGCAGATTTTGTGTTGACCGGAAGCGGCATCATCCGGGAAGATGTCCGGATTTAGACACCAATTACTTTAAAAGTGTCACTGTTCCTTGCTTGATGTCCTCTTGTCCCTGATCATCAACCAGGACAATCCGATAAATGTAAACACCCGTGGTGAGGGTTTGTCCTCCCTTTGTTCCATCCCACCAATGATCATCACCATGGATTCCAAAACCGCCATCCGCATAAAGCAGCGCTCCCCAACGATCGAAAATCCGGTAATCCTGAACTGTCACTTCCCTTTGATTCTGATAATAAATCTTGAAGACATCGTTAACACCGTCCCGGTCAGGTGAAAATACCGAGGGAATAAATACCACACATTCCCCGTCCGGTACAATAACCTGCTCCTCCTGCTGGCAGCCTGACGTGTCAATTCCCCGGACCCGGTAAGTACCTGCCGGTCGTAAGATATCTGACGCTGTCACCGCGATGGCCGAACCGTCCAGTTCAAATTTCAAATCTGCTTGCAAGGATTTCAGACTTATTCTGCCATTGGCTTCATTGCAAGTTGCCGGACTTACCTGGACGGTAAATAGTGAATCGGTCGAGGTGAAACTGACTTCGACGGTATCCCAGGCCATACATCCAAACGAATCAATGACGGCCAGATAATGGACACCGGGAGAAACATCTGAAAATTGCGGACTTTGTTGGATGTCCTGATCATCCATTTGAAACCCGGCTATTCCATTTCCGGATACCAGCACCTGTAAGGCACCCGCTCCGCTTTGACACGGTGCATTCTCACTTTGGATGGCCTGGATGGTTGGACCATCAGCCCGCAACAGTTCAACCGTCATGGTATCCGTACATCCGGCCGGATCCCGGGTAGTTAAATGGTAGGACCCTGACGGCAAATCCTGGAGTGCCGAATCTTGCCCAAGTTCACGGTCATTGACTTTCCAACTGAGTCGATCTTGCTGATTGCGCCAGCGAATACGGATGGCCGCACCCTGATCCAGGCAGTTGGCGTCCTGTAAGGTGAGTTGTGATTGTAAAAGTGCGTCAGGATCGTAAAAATCCATCATGCCTGCTGCTCCGGCTATCCCGGCCATTACGTTGCAAAGGGAAGTAAAACTGGCCGTTTTTTCCTGATATTCATATACTTTACCATCTTGTCCTATGGTCAAAATATATCCTGCCGGACAAGTTGCATTGGGATCTGTCCGGATCATCAATCCCGTTGATTTGTGTGGGAACTTGGCTAAAATTTGCGCTTGCTGAGGACGCAACAGATCCAATTGAACCAATTGATTTTTGTCTGTTGATCCATAAAGCATCCCATGCAGGATGACCAGATCACCGGTTATATTGAAACCCATATCACCAAAAAAATATTCCCGGTCTCCCTTTGTTTGATAACTGTATAAATAGCCTTCAGATCCACTTACGTACATCGTGCCATCCACCGAACAAGTCAAAGCATAAAAATCCTGCAGATAAAGAAAAGAATGGATTTTTAAGGCCTTCTGATTAAGTGTGTCTATTTGAAATAAATCACCCTCTGTCGAAATGCCATATAAATTACCTTGTGGATCGAGGGTCAGATCGGAAATGGTCCCCGTTTCACCAATGGAAAACAAAAAAGTGGTCTGGCAGGAATTGGTAATCCGGTATAGTCCATTCTGATCGTCGATCAGAAATCCACTCTGCGCCTGACTTAGTGGTAAGCCCAACAAAAGAAAAAAATAAATCTTCCATATGCACACATCCATACCTGATGCATTTTATTGGACATCCGGATAGTGAATGCATCCGGAAGCCGGTTCATTTAATTTGCACTTGATACAGATTGGTTGGCGACATTAATTAGTAGGGCCAAATTTTCGGTACTTCCAAAAGGCCAGCAGGCTGATCAACGTTAGGGAACCGACCGTATAATAAACAAAAGTTGGGATCGGAACCGGATCCCCTGCGGCGTAGGAATGCAAACCTGATAGATAGTAGTTTACGCCAAAATAAGTCATCATGACTGTCGCAAAACCAAATAAGGACGCCACATTAAACGCATACATCCCACGCATGCCCGGTATCAGGCGCATGTGTAAGATGAACGCGTAAACCAGAATGGTAACCAGAGCCCAGGTTTCCTTGGCATCCCAACCCCAATAACGGCCCCAGGATTCGTTAGCCCAAACCCCTCCCAAATAAGTCCCGATGCTGATCATCACCAGGCCACCGATCAAAGTCATTTCACTGATATAGGTCATTTCTTTGACTCGTCGAAAAAGCCCGGTTTTATTGTTCGCGTTTGCAAATATCATCAGTAGTAAATTCAATGCACCGATGATCGCGCCAAGTGTCAAAAATCCATAACTACCTGCTTCCATCGACACATGAATGGTCAGCCAGTAGGATTTGAGTACGGGTACCAGCGGGGTGATCTCCGGGTCCAGCCAACTCAGATGGGCAACCATTAGAATGACTGAAGCCAGAATTGCCGTTGATGCCATACCTCCCAAGGATTTTCTTGCAAAAATTAATCCAGCCATCACGGTAGTCCAGGCAATGTAAATCATGGACTCATAACCATTGCTCCATGGCGCATGTCCAGAGACATACCAACGAATGGCCAAACCCAGGGTATGCAGCAAAAAGAAAAACGCCAATACTCCAAATCCGGCAGTTACCGGCCACTGCAAATGCATCTTATCGGTGAAAACCGTAGTAAAAAAAGCAACGAGCAGCAATAAGCCGACCAATGCATAAATTGAGCCCAAACGTCCAAAGACGTTGGCTTTATTTAAGGCAATTTCCAGATTCACTTTGCGATGGGAGGGTATGACTTCACCTCCGAATTTTTGCTGAAATGCGTCAAGCGTATTCACCAAACGATCAGCTCCCGACCAATCCCCGGAATTAAGTCCTTCCTTGAGTGCAGCTACATAACTGGGATGATATTGAGCCACAAACATTTCCAGTTCGTTGCGGCTTTGTATCTGACTGGCATCATAGGAGGTAACCCAGCGATTGCTCTGATCATTGACCACTGGAAATAATTTAGCCAACCTTCCTGAGAACACCAGGTTACAGATGTTTACCTTCTCATCCAGCTTCATCGCTTCCTTTTCCAATGTTCCCCGGTCGCGAGGTTCCATGTTATATGCCCTGCGCACCAGATCACGCAACACATATTCCGGGTTAAAGAAATCGTTGTAGGATGCGTATTTCCCGTCTACGTGAAGTAAGTCATGCAATTCGGAATTGCTCCCTATTTTGATGAACGGGATATCCATCCATTCTTCCGGAAAGGTCTGCATGCCAAGATAGACCTGATCGGAATTTTGACCATTCCAGGTTTCCTTGCGTGATATTTTCCGGAGAACCTCATCGGTCATGGTATTTACCGGTTTAAAGCGCCCTTTTTGGTCCTGAACAACCAGGGAACCAAAGGCTTTTGCCTGCTCGACAGGAATAATATGTTTACCCTTAACGTTTGGGCTGTTGGCTCGTACTTGATGAGAACCAACCAACATCAAGGCAGGGATAAGCAACGTAGCTACGCGCTGCGATTGCGTACGCATTTGTTCCAGCCGCTGAGAGAGTTGATAGAACCTGCTTTTTTTACTGAAAAAAGTCATGATCAGGCCCAGGGTGAGCAGGAAATACCCGAGGTAGGACATCCAGGTACCCCAAAAATCATGATTAACACTCAAAATGGTTCCTAATTCGTCCTGGTCAAAAGAGGATTGAAAGAACCGGTAGCCTTCATAAGTAAGAATGTGGTTCATAAAGATTCGATAATCCTGATTAAGGTTGGTACGGGGATCAATGAGGGTTACTTCACTGGCATAAGAAGAAGCGCTGTTGGTACCCGGATAACGCTCCATGATAAAGTCATGCAGCCGGATGCCGAAAGGCAAGGACTTTATGATTGAACCATAAGAAACCCTGAAGCGGGTGTTTCCCAACTGAAAGTCCTGGGGACTACCAACCATCCCGTAATTGCCGTACACATAAACGGTCTTGTTTTCTTTCCCATCGCTTGCTTCCAATTGAACCGCCGCGACAGACTCATTTTTGAGCTTGGGTGAAGAGGATTTCATTGCCAAACGTGCACCCGGGCTAAAGTCCCCAATGACAAAACTGAGATCGCCATTGGAATACAGTGCTCTGACTTGCAACGGTTTGGCCTCCCCGGCCTGGATGGTGTCCCGGGTCTGGGTGGCCATCACCAGTTGGGTCATAGTAAAAGGAGGATTGACGAGGAGTGCATTGTTGGTATAAGTAATATTGATTGCACCGGAAACAGGGACATTTGTAAAATTAAACCAGGTACCATGAAGATTTTGTTTTTCACCCTGGCGGAGATAATACTCTTCCCGTCCTGCTCCTCCGGCAATAACTACCTTCAGGACTGCTGGTTCGTTGGCATCCGGAATCATTTCCTGGGTCGGATTGGGTATGAATCCGGTCATTCTGAAGCGATAAACATCATCGCCAAACTGATAGGATTCATCAAATTTATTTTTACCCAGGGAAGAAAAATAAACAGGTTCGGAGATGTGATACGTTTTGCCATTACGGGTGGCTTCAAATTGAAGATAGGATTCCGCGGAGATGATTTCATTGGAGACGTCTCCTTCGCGGATATGCATCCGGCCTTCACTCCCAGCATAGCGGGTAATGGCTGCCCCAGCCAAAATGACCAGCATCGCCAGATGAAAGATCAACAGTGACCATTTTTTCTGCTGGATCATCCGGTAACGGAAAATATTCACCAGAATACTGGTCCCGAACAATATCAGCAACAATTCAAACCACTTGGAACGATAAATGACACTTTGCGCCGAACTGGTCCCATAATCATTTTCGATAAAAGTGGCCACACCAATTGAGATGGCAAACAAAAGGATGTACATACCCGATGCCCGGGTAGAAAATAAAGAATTCAAAAATTTTTTCATGATCAGTCTTGAGGTAACGACTTAGTAAAGTCGCCTGGATTTCCAACCAGAAGGATGATTAAATCACAACCGTCTTATGGGATGAATAATTTGATTGGCTTAATTATGAATCAATTGAGCCTCCTCCATGAGGACATCGTAGCGATAACCGGCTCCAAAGTCCTTATTGAGTGTGATCGTACCTTCAAAAATAACTGTCGCTCCCATAGGAATCATTTCCTGGGTGGTGATGGCTAAGTCGTTTTTCTCATTTTTGCCATTGGTCGTTCCGTCCTGGATATGTACCCAATTGCGATTGAGGATGTGATTATTGACTTTGACACACTGGCCTTTAACCTTAATGGTCTTTCCATTGTAGGCAGCAGGATTTGATAACAGTTCGGTTAATTCTACCCCTCCATCCAGGTCTTTGATATTGATAGGTTCCATGTTTCCGATGTTCTGGGCAGTGGCCTGGCCAGGGTCTTCGCTTCCCATCTGAATGCCTTCCCCGAGAATAGGAATATTGCTTACGCCACCTACCAATACAACCGTTTGAAAATCTTCCTTGAAGTCCATTTTTTCAAAGGTGTTCATTTTTATTCCACCCATGTAATAATAGGTTGCACCAACTTCAAGATCGGGATTCAACGGAATCGCGAGGCACCTGCTTTCATCCCCTTCCGTGACGCTCAAATAGGTATACTTTTTTGTGTTCATAATTTCATTCACCACCACTTCATGTACATCTGAATTGGATGCTTCAAAAGAAGTCGTTTCAGGATTGGTTGCGAAGCTTACTTCCTCCATCACCTTGGGTTTGGATTGGCAGGAAATAAAAAAAGTGGTGAGTGCAAGCAATGCAATAAAAACAAGATTTTTCATAGTTTCTTATTTAGGCCAAAATTTAGAATCGTTTTATTAAATTGGCGTACATCCGGGTGTACGATTTGTTGCTTTCAAAAGTACCTTCATATGACAACGAAAGTGATAATTTTCTAAGTATCCTCCAGGTGAAATGAGTTCCTAAAATATTTTGTTGAAGGGCGGATTCAAACTGACCATACTGGTAATCTACTTTCCGACCCTCAAATTCTGCATAGAACTTTCCTTCGAAGAAGTCTTTATTCAATCGCAAACCGTATACCAATCCGTTGATGTATGGTGTTTGCAGCAGGGTAACCGAAGCCGTTGCAGAAGCTTTGATCCAGGGTACCTGACTGTATGAGATGTAGCCATAGGCATTTTTGGATGCCTGGGTATTGGAAGCCTGAAATCGATATCCGGCATTGGCACCGATGGATACGTATTTGAATGGACGGTAATTTACATTGAAACGTAAGCCTTGCCGGGTTTCGTCCTCGATCAACTGGTCAATAAAGCTCTTGTAGGATTCGTAATAGATGATGTTCTTTCTGGCATCGTATGATCCGGAAAGAGACAAATTACGGTTAACACGATAGCGAAGAGACAGGTAGACACTGGACAGATTGAATGTGGATACCGGTTTATTATCCACATTTTCAAACAGGTCGATCTCAAAGGAGGTAAAAAGCGAAACATTCTTAACCAGCATGTTGGAATGCTGAAAGTAGGCAAACCGGCGATCCGTCAGACCATGGTTTTTCTGTTCCATCATGCCAAATGTCGTCTGAAGGTATCCGTGATCGGTCTGTTTATCCTGGCCAATGTACCCCCCGAATTGGAAAAGGTTCGGGTTGAAGGAATAATCCTGGTAATCCGGACGAGTACCTGAAACGGCTCCCACAAAAAAATCACCAAATCGTTTTTCTACCTGCAGCCCGTCAATCGCACCTACATTGGAGATGTAACGGTTGATTTTTCGGCCTGCACTGACTTTGAACGAAGGAGTCACTTCATAATCCACTGCCAGATTATATATTTTCAGTGCATTATTGAAATTGTCCATAACCTCCTGCCAGTGATGCATGGTATGATTAAACGTGATGTAATTTTGAAAAGAAAATTTTGATCCATTAAGGTTCTTAACATCCAAATTGAACGTATAACGCATGCGTTCCGAATCATTGGTATGCAAGGATGACATATTGGTATAATTGGCCACTGAGATCCTTCCATATAATTTTTGCACCCTCAGATCTTGCAATTTCTTATCCAAGGAATCCATTTTGGGGGTAATTACGGTTGAAGGAGCCTGGACGGAAGGTTCCTCTACTGCCTGCACCGGCGTCGAATGTAGATGATGGATGACCTGATCGCCAACTTCCAGATTGACGCCTGGCAGGATGGTACCCATGCAGGAGATTGATGATAAATGCTGAACCACTATGGCCGGCTTATCCATGACATCTTGCTTGATGTAAATGGTATCACCAACTTTTATTGGTTGAGTTGAAGAAAATTTGAGGTAAATATTTTGCGAGCTTTTAAATGAGACCACCCCTTCCAGTGCCGATACCTCCTGGCCCCGCAAC
>JAGQXC010000131.1 GCA_020436785.1 Saprospiraceae bacterium
GTCAAATCCGGTCAGGTGATCAAGAGCGCATCCCGGCGGTCTTCCGATGCCGTCTGGCACTTTCTTAAATCATCAGAAAACGCTTAACATGGATGCAAGTCTTTCCATCAGTAATCCTCATCCTGATTTGAATTGGTCGCAACGAATGGCCAGCGGAACCGGTGCAGCCGGGCTCCTTATCCTGGTGGTTGCCTGGAGCGGCGTCTCCCTGGAACACCCCGGCTGGTGGCTTGCCGCTGCGCTTACCCTGATTAGTGCCGGCACCTTGTGGTATGCCTATGGGTCCTACTATGGGTCTCCGCCCGGGATCAAGAACAATGGTGTTTGGTTTAAAGCATTAACCAACCGGGGATTATGGGGTTGGATGGCCGGTATCGCCATGACCGGTTTATACATCCTTCTTTATTTTTATCCCCAATATCTGGGGTTAAGATCGGAAGGACCCAATACCGGTCTGGTCGGTCTTTTCGATCACCTGAGCTATTGGCTGAAGGATAAACCGGGCGGGCAATGGTTTGTCTATGGTACACTTTACACCCTGGCCATTCTGATTTTTGGCATTAAATTTATCTGGAAATACCGCCATAATCGCTATCAGATCCTGCGCACCATCTCGGTGATGTTCTTTCAACTTTCCTTTGCCTTTTTATTGCCAGAATTGCTGGAGCGGTTAAATCAACCCAGCATGGACCTGAAAAATATGTGGCCACTTAACTATTATTTTTTCTTTGACTGGAACCTGGATAAACTGTTGCAGGATGGTAACCTGGGTATTTTCTTTTTTGGTTGGGGTCTATTAATGATCGTTGTCATCTCGCCGGTACTCACCTATTTCTATGGCAAGCGCTGGTATTGCAGTTGGGTCTGCGGTTGTGGAGGACTGGCTGAAACGGCCGGCGACCCTTTCCGGCATCTTTCCTCCAAATCTCTGAAAGCCTGGAAGATAGAACGTTGGCTGATCCATGGCGTATTGGTTTTCGCGGTGATCATGACGATTTTGGTGATCTACACCTATGTCACTGGCCGGGATTCCATCTTATACATCAATTCCTACGTGATTCGTCAATGGTACGGCTTTTTTATCGGAGCCATCTTCTCTGGTGTGGTAGGTGTTGGCTTTTATCCCATTCTTGGCAGCAGGGTGTGGTGCCGTTTTGGATGCCCGATGGCGGCCATTCTGGGTATCCAGCAACGCTTTTTCAGCCGCTTTCGCATCACTACGAACGGCGGACAGTGCATTTCTTGTGGCAATTGCTCTACCTATTGCGAGATGGGCATCGATGTCCGTTGGTACGCTCAACGCGGTCAAAACATCGTTCGCGCTTCCTGTGTCGGCTGCGGGATCTGTGCTGCCGTCTGTCCCCGCGGCGTTTTGCGGCTGGAAAATGGTAAAGTGGATATTAATCAACGGACCGATGAACTGCGGACGGAATACATTCATCAGCCAGAAAGAAAACAATAAAAAAGGCATTCCCGAAGGAATGCCTTATGGTAAATCGGTTATTTTGACCTGGTCATCAGCCACCCAATGCAGCCGCTCCCGCAACAATTTCGCTCAATTCGGTAGTAATCGCTGCCTGGCGGGCTTTGTTGTAATTAATACGCAATTCCCGCAACAGTTCATCGGCATTTTCAGAGGCTTTATCCATTGCTGTCATCCGGGCTCCGTGCTCAGACGCCGCATTATCAAGGAGGAATCGATGGATCTGCACTTTTAATATGGCAGGCACCAACTCCTGCAACAAGGAGGCCTCGTCCGGTTCGAACGTATAATTCGGAATGATCTTATGCTTTTCTTCCGCTGCTTTGGGTAAGGGAGCTACCGGCAGGTATTGCACTGTCTCGGGAAACTGCATGGCCGCATTGCGAAAACGACCGTAGCTGACGTCAACGACATCAAAGTTGCCAACCCGGAATTGCTCCATGAGGAAATCGGCAAATTCGTATACCCGTTCCACTTCGATCTTTTCGCCCAAATCCAGAAAATCCCGGATCAAAAGTGAGCTATCGAACTGGCGTTTCAGGACATCGAGGGCCTTTTTCCCAATCGGTATAATACGCAAAGATCGGTCATGAATGGCCTGCTGATAATTCTCCTTGATGTGGTGCATGGCTTCTTTGACAATGTTGCTGTTGTAAGCACCGCATAATCCACGATTGGAGGTAACCACAATCACGACGGGACGCTTCTTTTCAGTGGCCCGGTTAAACACCAGTCCATTGCTGTCATCGGTATACATCATTACATTACGCAACATCGATGTCAGCTTATTGGCATAGGGCCGCGCCTGCTGGATGGCCATTTGCGCTTTACGCAATTTGGCCGCCGAGACCATTTTCATGGCCTTGGTGATCTGTTGGGTATTGATCACCGACTTAATGCGTTCCCTAACTTCTTTAAGTTGTCCACTCATAACAGAGAAGAATTGATTGGCGGATTACTTCTTGTATTGTTTGCTCAAATTGGCGGCCATGGTCCGCAACATCTCAAGATCTTGGTCGACCAGTTTTCCTGCCCGGAAATTATCCAGGATGGAAGCATGTTGCTTTTCCAGTTCCGTCAGGAATAGTTCTTCAAATTCATTAATCTTTTCGACCGGCACATCGCGCAGCAAGCCATTGGTACCCAGATAGATAATCGCAACCTGTTTTTCCACGGGCACCGGAGAGTACTGAGGTTGTTTCAGGATCTCCACGTTACGCTTTCCTTTTTCCAGCACCGCTTGTGTCGCCGGGTCCAGATCGGAACCAAATTTGGCAAATGCTTCCAGCGAGCGGTATTGCGCCTGATCCAGTTTAAGCGTACCGGCCACTTTTTTCATGGACTTGATCTGGGCCGATCCACCTACCCGGGAAAC
>JAGQXC010000650.1 GCA_020436785.1 Saprospiraceae bacterium
CTATGAATGTGACGAAAATCGTGAGCTGACCGGGTATATGGCCCGCAAGGTACGGGCAACCGACCTGTGGGGCAATTTCCGGGAATGTGACGACACCATCTTCATCTGGAAAGAGACCATCGACAGCATCGTTTGTCCTCCGGATACCCTGATCGAGTGCACCACCGAAGTACTGCGTAATGGTAAGTTCGTTGAATTGCTATGGAATACCGGCAAGAACGGAGACACCTACCTCGATGATCAAGGGTATGCCCACCCCTGGCCGACCGATGGTGACGGTTATTTTCCGGCGCCCTACCTGTCCAGTGTAGATCCTCTGCAGGATCCAGCCTACCTGCTGCCGACCCGGACCGATAACGGACCCGATTTCGGGACGGGAGGCAAGTGCATGATCGTCTACGAATATACCGACTACATCCTACCTACCTGTGGCAAGTCCTACAAGATCCGCCGGGTTTGGGACATCTACGACTGGTGCACCCGTCGTGACACCCAGTGCATTCAATGGATCAAGATTACGGATACCCTCGGACCGGTTATCGATCCGGACCATCTGAACAACATCTTTGATGGTGTCGTGCATAGTGATGATGCACATGTTTGTGATTACGTACCATTCAGTGTGCGGGATAAAGCCGGGGAAATCAAAGCCTGGATCACTTGTGAGGTTCTTACCGCCGATGCCAATCCACATGATTGCAAATCCGGCGTCACTTTACCCGATCCCCGCCCTTGGGTGCTGAAAGATTGCGACGATCAACTGGATGTTTATTACGAGATTGAATACAGCGATCCCTCTCATCCCGGCAAATCCGTGCTGGAGTCCGGCAGCATTGCCGAAGGCGGGACCGCCCACGTCTACTTACCGGCCGGATGGCACAATGTCGTTTACCACCTCCGCGACCGCTGCTGGAATGAAACGTTATTGTTGCAAGGAATTACCATTTATGATAATACACCGCCTACACCGGTTTGTGACGAGATTACCCAGACAACACTGGATCCCGACTCCTGCTGGTCCCGCATTTATGCCAAAGATCTGGACGACGGCAGCCACGACAATTGCTGCCAACAGTTGCATTTTGCAGTGGCAAGCATGGATTCCATCACCTACTGGCGCAATTACTGGTGGGCGTATTATGAAAATTGCCTGGATCCCTACGACTACCACCATTATTACGATCTGATCAATGAGACAATCGAAGAATGGATCAATGTCTTCGTTTTTGACGATTACATCGACGTGACCGAATGCGGCAGCGAACAATTGGTGCTCCGCGTGTACGAGGCATGTGATCTTCCGGTCTTTGATCCCCACCTGTTCTACGGTGGTGAACACGAATGGTATTGGTGGCACTTGTCGCATAAATTTGCCGCCTGGTACCTCTATCGCCTGAATGATTACATCCATTATGGCGATCCCAGACCAGGACTTACCTGTAAATTCGATACCGGTTTGACGGTGTCGATTACCAGTCAACTTACGCCATTGGTTGATCTGGGCGAGGGATTCCAGTGGGATTTCCCCATGCATTCGCTGGTTTGTTTCGTTGTCCTTGGAACCAGCCAGAGCACGGCCAATGATCCCATGTTAGACCCTATTTTCGAACACGGTACCTACCAGGCACCCATCTGTGACTATTATTTTGACCCTGCTTCTGCGGAAAGTGAATGGATCAGCCGCGTTGTTACTCCCTATCCGACGGAATCCAGTTTGACCATAAATAGCTTGAGCCAGAATAAACGCTGGCATTTTCCGCACTTGTACAACGATTGCATGATCGAAGTGCTGAAGGATGACAAGCAGCCTCCGGTGGTTATTGCTCCGGATGACATTACGGTTTATTGCGACGGGGTACCTTATTGGGGTTCCATCGTTTATGGACCGGATACC
>JAGQXC010000651.1 GCA_020436785.1 Saprospiraceae bacterium
GCAAAATTGGCTTTTTCAAAAGGCTTATCTTTTGAACCCTCCTGGTGAACAATAAATCCATTGGGAAAGGGGCGAATCATGTCCTTGCCATTATCAATGCGCAGGAATTGACGGACATTGAACGAAAACACCGTGTCCAAGGACCGGGTACCGGTATTGGTCAGCGCATATTCAAGGGCCCCCACCGGTAAGCTGGACCGGTCTTCATCCGTAGGAATGAAGGGACTCCATCCGGTAATTGTAGCCGTTAAAGGCAGATCGTCATCTTTGAGTTCGATCTCGCCAAAGGGAAACCTCGTTTTGAATTGCGCGTGATGAAAGTGTGGTAATCCGGTGATGCTGCCTCCTAATCCATTACCCGCTCCGGGCTGACCGAATTTCTTCCATTCCGGGACCGGACCTTCCAGGATCTTGGCGCCGCGCTTGATGCCCCGGACATGAATGGCTCCAAACAATCCCGGCTCATTGAATACATCAGGCCGGTTTTTGATGGACATGTGGGAAATCGCCCCGCCGCCTTCCAGACAGAACATGCCCGCACCAATGCCACCAATAGGAAAAGCAACCCGGCTAAGAAATTCTCCCTGGTAAGGCTGATTGTATTCCCGGCCACCTGGTTTGGAGGCAGGCTCGTCCTTTTGATCTATGGAATTTCCGGTGGACCCACTCCATAACATGGCCGGTGTAGCAGTAGTCACCAGCCCACCGACACTCAAGTCTTTAATAAATTTTCGGCGATTCGGTTTTTTCATGCGAATTGGCTAAAGGATCCTTTAAGATAATCCTTTCGCCTGGTATTTTCAGCGACCTGCGGATCTTAACGCACGTGCATTATTTCTTCGTCCTTCCCGGTGGATCCGACAAGGTAATTATCCGCTAGCTCAGCCGGTACGTTGGGGAGGGATAGGATGGCGAAAAGGCGGTCACCGGACCGGAAGAGACGGTCACCCTATGTTCGTCTTCCACCCAATCCATCGCATCCATCAACTGGTCCTGCAACTGATCCGGCGGACACAAAACGCGGGCATTGACTAAAATTTTGACGTTTCTTGCAGAAATGCCGGTTGGAAAATCAGAAGATTGATTTTGCGTGGAACTGGTAAAGTTAATTTTGATTAATCCCTGATGAGTATCGATCAAACATTTTACATGACCAATTTGCAGTTGATGTTTTAGCAGATTATGCCGGAATGCAGCGATGAATTCCTGTGCTGCCTGGATCGCTTTTTCTTCCGGATCCTCAATGGAGACCAGGACATTGAGCCAACCAAGTTCCGCTTCTCCGGCAGCGTATTTATCGTAATCGATATCCAGGGCTTCCCGATTGGTCAAGTGAGACAATTCCGGCAGTCGATCGAGCCAGTTAACAATTGCCTGGTCTTCCAGGGCACTACCAACGTGTACATGTTTGGACGGATATATCGCCTTAAACTGATCGGTGAGTTCAGCGGTTTGTTCTGCCTCTAAAAGGTCCGCTTTATTCAGGAAAATCAAATCTGCCTCTTCCAGCTGTTTTTGAAAAATATACCGGATATGATCGGTTAAGAATGAGGCTTGACCCTGGAAGATTTTTAAAACCAATGACGCATCCGCAAATACGGATACGGACAGTCTCATCGCCGGATATTTTTGCAGCAGGGGCTTAACGACCGTGGCCACCAAATCGGTACAAGAACCCACCGATTCGGCAAATAGCACCGTAGGCCGGAAGGATTCTATCAAATCGACAAGACGGCTCTCCAATTCTGCAAAATGACAACAGAAACAAGCTCCGGTAACTTCCTGGGTTTCCAGTCCCAGACTCCGCAGATAATTTGTATCCACCAAATCAGTGCCCTGATCGTTGGTCACCACTGCCACACGATGCCCAGCATCCTGCAGTTGCTGGCTGGCCCGGGCAATACCGGTGGTTTTGCCACTCCCCAGAAACCCGTTGACTAAAATGATATCCATGCTAACCGCTCTATGCAAGATTAAGGTACAAAGAGCCTGGCGCATGCCGGTAAGGTAATGTGAAAAATGGGTGCAGGATTGTTGATAATCGGCGATTGTATACCTTCTGCAAGCGGTAATTTTGGATAAAACAACTTCAAGGAATGATCCGTAAGCTTCACCTCCTTCCCTGGTTGCTAATTCAACTGTCCCTGTTCGCTCAAACGGAGGAAAGCCGTTATACCAATCCGATCATTCATGCGGATTATTCCGATCCGGATGTTATCCGCGTGGGTTCCGAATTTTACCTGACCGCCTCCAGTTTCAATTGCGCCCCCGGCTTGCCCATTCTTCATTCCAGGGATCTGGTTCACTGGAAGATCGTCAACTACGTATTCCAGAGACAGTTCCCTGAGCAAGTATTCGCCAACCCACAACACGGTAGTGGCGTCTGGGCGCCGGCCATTCGTTTTCATCATGGATGGTTCTATATCTTTTACGGAGATCCTGATTTTGGTATTTACCGCACCCGTTCGCGGGATCCGGAAGGCGACTGGGAGAGGCCACACCTGGTGGTCGAAGCAAAAGGATGGATCGACCCTTGTCC
>JAGQXC010000652.1 GCA_020436785.1 Saprospiraceae bacterium
CCCAGCGTTGGAATCCCCGTCCGTTTTCAAGATCCCGGACCAATCCCCAGCTCAGGTTCTCGTAGCGGATCTCGTACATCACATGACCGGTGTGACCACCTTCCCGCTGGATGATTCCGGCCGTATTATAGATATCTCCATTGACATCGGTAAACTGTGCTTTGGTGTACACGGGATCGTCGGAATAATTGACAGCCCATACGATCTCCGGATTTTTTATGTTGTTGATGTCCCAGATCTGGGACCAGTCGTCCAGTAGTTGAAAATTATAATTGTTGATCACATTGAGTGCATAGGTGGCGGCTTCCTGGTAATCCTTATTGTACAAATGCGCTCTAGCCAGCAACGCTTCGGCGGCGGCTTTGGTCGCGCGGCCATAATCCGCCGGGGCCTGTTCGTCGGGCAACACCTCTTTAGCCGCATTCAAATCGGCAAAGATCTGGTCGTAAAAGGTTGACACATCGGTGCGGTTGGCCGTCCTTGTGGCCATGGTGGATGGCTCCGTGGTAAAATGTACACCACCCCATATGTTGACGATCATCCATAGGTAGTGTGCCCGGAGAAACTGCACTTCCGCACGGCGCTCATCCCGTCGGGCCTCGCTGGAATAGGGTACTTCATCGATGCGGGATAAAATAATGTTACAGGTGTTCAACGCCTTGTAGAGCTCCCGCCAGATGGCTGCCATCCGCTCCTGTTCTTCATCGGTGGTAAACGTCTCGTAGGTACAAAATCCCACCGACCGGTTATCCAATCCCCAGGTGTAGATGTCTGTGCCTGATTCCGTAAGATCCCAGGCATTCTCCTTCCCATACCAGGCGCGTAAAGAAACGTAGGCGGAATTGATCAGGGTCTCGAACGTCTCCTCCGATTTGACAATGGACTCGGAATTCTCCCCACTCAGGTAATCTTCTTCGAGGTATTTTTCACACCCGGAGGAGACAAGTATCAGAACAAAGAGGAAGATGTATTTTTTCATTGGTTGAAATTCTTTGGTTTGTGAAAGCCGTGCATTTAAAATGAGATGTCCAGGCCGAATAACCATAAGCGGGCAAGCGGCCAACTGGTGCTTCCGTTGCGTTCGGGATCAATGCCCTCATACAGGTTACTGTAAAGAATAAATGGATTACGCGCGCTGGCATAGAGCCGGACGGAACTGACCGGGGTTTTCCCCAGCACATTTCCGGGCAGCTGATACCCCACGGTGATGTTCTTGACTTTGATGTAGGAACCATCCCGAATGCTCAGAGTGCTTTCATAGGGCAATTCTGCCCTGGCGGCATCCAGGCGTGGCCAGTCATTGGTCGGGTTCACAGGCGTCCAATAATCGATGGCCAATTGGTTGTCATACATGCGGGGATCGAAGTCGTAGGAATTGGCCCGGATCAGTTGACCCATTTTGGCAAATACGTTGACGGAAAGATCAAATCCAAAGGCATTAAAGGTATTGATCAGGCTGCCACTCCATTTGGGCCGCGGGGTACCCAACACCTTACGATCTTCAAAGTCGATGACGCCATTGCCGTCGACATCCTCTACACGAATCTCTCCGGGTGCGGTGAAGGTGGGTTCCTCTTCCTGGCCAATCTGCCAGATTCCGATCTTATTGAAATCATAGATCACACTGATCGGATAACCGACGAACCACAGGTTGCCCTCATCTTCCGTTAGACCGGAAGTCAATTCCACGATTTCCTCCCGGGAAGAAGAAAAGGACAAAACGGTGTTCCATTTAAACTTTTCGGTATTCATGGTAAACGCTTGCAGGTAGAGTTCCCAACCCCAGGATTTGGTCTTTCCGGCATTTACGTAAATATTATCGAAGCCAGCGGTCGGCGGCAGCTGATCCTGCAGGAGCAACCGGTCGGTCTGAGCCGAAAAGACATCAAAACTTCCGGAGAGGCGGTTGTTAAAGAGCCCAAAATCCAGGCCTGCATTAACCTGTTGCGTCCGTTCCCATTTGAGGCCCTCACTGGCCAGAGCGATCGGACGGAACCCAAAGGCCGGGGTCTCGGCGCCCGGCTCACCAAATTGGTAATACAACGGGCTGGAGTTCAGGCTGGCTGCGGTCGAATACGGACTGATGGAAGCATTTCCGGTTGCACCGAATCCGGCACGCAACTTTAAATCGGAAAAGATCTTGTTTCCGGCCAAAAACGGTTCATCGATGAGGCGCCAGGCCACACTCGCGGAAGGGAAGAAATCCCATTTATTGCCCGGACTGAGCTGGGAGGCGCCGTCGTAACGCCCGGACAGGCTGACAATGTATTTATCCGCCAGGGTGTAGTTGATCCTCCCGAGGAAAGAAACGAGCGCGGTCTCGCGCAAACTGCTTTCGGTGGTCTGGTTCAGGTTAGTGCTCAGGTTGTACCATAATGAGCGGTCGAATTCCTGTTCCTGCCCATCGATGCCATAAAATTCATTGCGGTCGTATTGCACCTCATGGACCAGGGTAAGGTTGAGCCGGTGCTGATTAATTTGTTTCCGGTAATTCAAAATGTTATTCCACAGATACCCCAGGTTATCCGTAATGTCCACACCGGACACAGTCATACCTTCATTGGGTACTTTCTGCGGGTACATGAACCCCAGGCGGCCGGAGCCCAGGTCCAGGTTAAAATTGGAACGGAGTGTCAGGTCCCTCACCGGCTCTATTTCGCCATAGAATGTGGTGAAAAAACGAGTAGACCGTTCGTTCTGCCGGTCATCCAGGCGGGCCAGCGGGCTCTTGCGCGGGTTGGCAAAATTGGGTTGATAAATGTAATGTCCCAGGCTGTCATAGGCCTCCACGATGGGTGAACCTTTGATCGCATCGGTGAAATTGGGTCCGATGCCATTGCGATCACGTAAAGAGAAGAC
>JAGQXC010000653.1 GCA_020436785.1 Saprospiraceae bacterium
AATTTCGGTTGGTTCTACAATCTTTGCGGATTTCAATTCCTGCAACAGATTCAATGCCTCAGAAGCTTTTAATGAACGGGTTTGTTTTGCGTCATTGATGGCTTTCTGAATTCTAACATAATCAAGCATGATTAAAAATTTTAAAATTGATAAAAAAGATGAAAACTCTCTGTGCCGGGTTGGGCATAAAACATTTGAAACAAATTAGCCAGGATACAGTTGCTCGTTCTAAAGAGAAAAGGCAATTTTTTCTACAGAAAATGGTGTTAAGCTTATATTTTGTATTACTGACGCTCTCACCCAAGTTCTCCAACATTTAATAGTCTAACTCATTTTAAAAATTGACAATCAATGAAGAACTGAGGTAAGGTGGTAAGGAGGAAAGAATAATGGACCAAATTCAATCAAGCAAGATTACATCAAAAGGGCAGACTACCATACCCATCAATATCAGGCAGGCACTTCATCTTAATGCAGGGGATGAAATCCTATTCCATATTGAAGGTGAACAGGTTGTCATCAAGAAAGCCCAGCCTTTGGACGTTGAATACCTAAGAGCGATTCAGTCCTCATTTGCCAACGAATGGGAAAGCCAGGAAGACTGTGAGGCATTTGATGGCCTATGAGCAATGGGATGTTGCCATCGTTCCGTTTCCATTTGTGAACAGCCTTAAATCCAAACCAAGGCCTGTCTTGGTTTTAAGCAATGCTTCGTTCAATCTTCAAACAGGCCATTACATTGCGGCCATGATAACTTCAAGCAGCCAAAATCCGTGGGCTGGAGATACCGAAATAAAGAATATTGAGGAAGCTGGACTTAACAAACCTTCATTAGTCCGCTTGAAACTGTTTACGATGGATGAACGGATTGTGAAAAGAAAAATAGGAAGACTTTCAAATAATGACGTTGTGAATGTTAGAAGTAGTATGAATTCACATATCTCAATTTAGACAAAATGGCAAACAATTGATAAAAAAGAAAAAATAATCTGATAATTTCCGTAATGTATATTATCACTCTATCTATTATATAATTTTTCAACAGTTGTAACAATTTTATTGAAAATCACACTAAAGCATGCTTCATCAAATAGAGTGGTTGATTTATGATAAATTCCCCTGTCACCTTCATCTAAGTAATCTTCAAGATGACCTGGTAATGCATCGGGCATACTATAAGCTATTATATGTTTTACGGCCATAAGCGCCCACCCCAATTCTACCAAGGATGTTGACGAGACGGGTTCATTGTGCGGATAAATAAAAACGAAAATGCTTGTACGTCTTATCTCTTCCATAACTTCAAGATAGTCTTTGGAGGAATTGCTTGGCCCATTCCAATAATTTATTACAATTTTATTCTGGCAGGTCTCAATGTTAAACCTTTCTTCAAGTTTACTTTTCAGGCCGATTAAATGCTTTTCTACATTTTTTTGCCGTTGCTTATCGACAAATGAAATCGGACATGACAAAAATATCCTTGGGCAATCTGGCTCAAGAAAATGACTGAGCAACCTTGCCTTTGTCCCAATTTCATTTTTTCTCATTTTTTCATGAAGGGACTCTAATGTACCAGATGGGTTGGGAAGGATTTTTATCATATTCTGAAACTCATTCGCAAAAAACTCCCTAATCACCCTGTTTGTGTTCAAAAATATCCCTTTGTTTTCAGTAATGGATAGGGTCAAAGGAACAGCATCCATGTTCTCAGGTATTTTTTCTAAAAGCAGTGTACCCAAGGTAATCATGTTATCTTCTTGGCTTTGATAACCTCCCACCAATACAGTATGATTTTCAATATCACCTGAGATGTCCAACATTATATTCAAATGGCTATCGTGTACTGTCAACCCTCTCAAATTGAGTATCAATACATCATCCAGGACTTCACATTTGCCTTGGCAGTATAGGCCGCCTCTTGCTGGGTGAAGACCAACCCACCAGTGGCGAGGATTTCCCATAGCTCCACGTCCCCACTGATTTTTTGTTCGAGCACCTCTTGAACATGACTGCTCAAAGCCCCATCCTCATAGAAAAGGGCAGTGATTGCGGCTACGTTCTGGCCATATCCGATTGCACTGTCCATAGCAAGTAAATCCTTACACCGTCTTCGTGCAACAGAGTATGGCACGTATCAAAGACAGATTGAACAGAAAAGTTTCAATCTTGAATTTTCTCGGAAATTAATTGAGGGAACTGAAATCAATTGCAAGAAAATAAGGAACGTGCATCCTCAATGATGCAATCTGTCGTGAGCCTCTTGTCCTCATCTGAAACGGTCACTTGCCACAGGTTTTCCCCATCCAATATTTTGACCACTCGCTCCAAGTTGGCTACGTCGTCAAAATAGCATCTCAGGAAATACGAGGTTTTATATGGATTTGCCGTCTTACGGTACTTCGCTTTTGGCTTTGGCATCCTGTCAAGCTCGGATTTCAGTTTGTTGACCAATAGCAAGTCCCTATGGCCGAGCCACAAACTGAGACAGACAGGGTACTGAGAAGGAGGGAAGTTTTCGAAGTCTCTCTTGCAGGACGGAGTGTTCTTTCCTGCCTGAGCAATAATTCTGTCCTTGATGTATTCTTTAGTGATAACTTACCTCTCCTTGATTACAAACGCACGAAATCTTTACTAATGGGTTTGGTCGGCTTTTTCAAGAAAGGAACTGCCTCCCAACTGAGGGGGCTGAAAAAGTTTGAAAAAAAATCTCAATACAAATGACACCAGATAAGGCCAGAACATGTTTGAAAATTGTTTGAAAATAAAAAGAGGGTCAACCGAAATTTCGATTGACCCTCTCGTAATTTGCTGAAAATCAGCGTTTTAAAGTGTCGGGGTGGCAGGATTCGAACCTGCGGCCCCCTGCTCCCAAAGCAGGTACGCTAACCGGACTGCGCTACACCCCGTACTTTTCTTCTCATCTGTATGAGAAGGCAGTAGTATTCTCTTTCAGAATCTGCGTCCCTCCCGCCTTCAGCGGGATACGCTAACCGGACTGCCTGCCCGTCCGTAGCCTTTGGCGAAGGCGGGCGCTACACCCCGTACTTTTCTTTTCTTCTCATCTGCTTGAGAAGGCGGTAGTATTCTCTTTCAGAACCTGCGAACCTCCCGCCTTCAGCGGGATGCGCTAAACGGACTGCCTGCCCGTCGGTAGCCTTTGGCGAAGGCGAGCGCTACACCCCGAACTTTAAACTTTTACCTTCTCAACGGCTTGAAAAGGATGCCTCATCGAAGAAGCTTCACTTGCTTCCTTCAAAAGGCACGCAAAACTATTATTTTCCGTCGGCATTATCCAAATTTTAACCCATAAAGTATCTGCATCCCATTACATATGTTAGTAAAAATAGAAATCCAACGCCCGAGCCAGTATCAGGATGACGATTTTAGGCAGCCAACACCGAATAATTCAGCGATGTTAAAGATATTTAAGACCAATTTCTCAATTCGTGCGTTTTGAATGGATTATATTGTATCACACCATATTTGAACACTCATTGGATACTTTCCCTACCTGTATTAATTCGATCTTTATTCCCTCCAGTATAAGCCCGGGCCTGTGAAATCATGTGATCCGGGCTTCTTTTTTGGGAAGATTTCTGACTTTATCCACCGATTCAAGCTACCTTACCGGTTTCCGGGATAATCCAATGCATCAGCCGGTCGTTATCCATACGATCAGCAGGGCCCTCACCGGGCCACCATTCGACGAGCCAAAAGTACCGGAAACGTGATCCAAACCAAGCACACGACATCCCTCGCCTTACCGGCTTACCAGGGGCCATGGACCACCTCGGAGGTCGCCCACCTCTTGCGGAGGACCCTCTTTGGACCGACGCCTGACCAGATCATGGAAGCCGTTCATGCGGGACCGGAAGCGACGGTGGACCGGTTGCTGGCTGACCGGCCATTGCCCGATCCACCCCTGCATTATAAAAATCATGATCCCGATGTGCCGGTCGGTACAACCTGGGTCGATGCTCCTTACCGGGAAGATATCCATGTGAAGCAGATGGCGGATCGCAACCGCAGCCTCTATGCCTGGAATATGGCGCTGTATTTGGAGGACACCCTTTCAATTCGCGAAAAAATGGTGTTGTTCTGGCACAATCACTTTGCCATCCGCGCCATCGAGGATCCCAAATACCTTTACCGCTACAATGCAACCATCCGGGCGCAGGCCACCGGCAATTTCGCTACCCTGATCAAGCAGATGACGGTCGACCCGGCCCTATTGATCTTTCTTAACGGCAACCGGAATCGCCGTGAGGCCCCCAACGAAAATTACGCCCGCGAACTGCTCGAGTTGTACACCGTCGGGAAAGGTCCCCAAACCGGACCGGGGGATTATACCAACTACACCGAGGCAGATGTCGGTGCCATCGCCCGGGCGCTCACCGGTTGGCACGATGAGGGCTTCCTGACAGAAACCGGTGGAGCGCAGGTCCAGGCCCGTTTTTCTTCCGACCATCATGATCCGGGAGATAAACAGTTGTCGCCCCGGCTGCAGTCCCGGTTAGTATCCAATCGGGAGGACACCGAATACCTGGAGTTGCTGGATATTCTATTGGAACAGGAAGCCACCGCCACACACCTCTGTTCCAAATTGTACCGGTGGCTGGTCGATGACCGGGTCGATGAGGTGATGCTGCGGGAGGTGATCCGGCCGTTGGGGGCCTTGTTGCGGCATGAAGGCTATGAACTCAAACCGGTCTTGCGAAACATCCTGCTCAGTGCACATTTCTATCGTGCGGACTACCGGGGGACCATCATCAAAAATCCGCTGGACCTGGTGGCTTCCACGGTTAATCCTTTCCAGGATGGAGAGCCACTGGCTTCCGATCAAAGGTACGACCGGTGGTACCGGATCAATGAGTTGGTCCGCACGCTGCAAATGGATCCTTATGAGGTGCCCCAGGTCGCCGGCTGGGATGCCTATTACCGGGCGCCATTGTATAACCGCCACTGGATCAATGCCGCCACCCTTCCCGTACGGATGGCCACCATTCAAACGTACCTGGACGAAGGATTTCCGGCGTTCGAAGGCAACGGCCCACGGATCCGTCCGGCGTGTGCCAAATGGATTATCCGGCATGACCATCCCGGTGAAGCGGTGGCCTTAACGACCTCACTGACGCAATGGCTCCTCCCGGTACCGCTGGCCGGGGATGAAATCCTGGAATTGAGTAAGAGCCTTGCTCCCGTCAATTTCTCCGGAAGTTGGCAGGACTTAATCCTTGCTTACCAGGAAGACCCACACGCCTCCGGCCTGGAGGTCGAGGTGGATGCATGCATGAAACGATTGATCAAGCGGATATTTTTTCATCCATCCTTTCAACTCAGCTAAATCGGAGCATGAAGCGCAGATCCTTTTTACGGACTTCAGGCCTGCTTGCCGCTATCCCTTACGGGTTAAATGGGCAGTGGCTGTCCACATTTTCACGGATATGGCCGCAGGAAAGCGACCGGATTCTTGTGCTTATTCAATTAAACGGCGGCAACGACGGGCTGGGCTGCGTGGTGCCTATCGCGGACTACGACCGGCTGTACCAGGTCCGCCCCAAGCTGATGGTCCCACAACCCAAACTCCTGCCGGTTGATGACCAAACAGCCCTGCATCCATCCCTGTCCGGAATCAGGCAATTGTATGACGAAGGCTTATTGGGCATCGCCCAGGGGGTAGGCTATCCCGAACCAAATCGCTCCCACTTTCGCTCGCTGGACATCATGACCTCCGGGTCCCCGTCCGATGAGATCTGGCAAAGCGGCTGGCTGGGCAGGTACCGGGAAGGATTGGAAC
>JAGQXC010000132.1 GCA_020436785.1 Saprospiraceae bacterium
TCAAAATCACGGATAATGTCGCCTTGCACCCCGCCATGGCACCTTTGGCTAACCTCTATTCGGAAGGTCAGCTGGAGATCATTCAGGGGGTAGGATATCCGGAACAGAACCGTTCCCATTTCCGGTCAACAGACATCTGGACTTCCGGATCTGCTTCCAGTCAATATCTGAGCACGGGATGGTTGGGCAGATACCTGGACGATCTTTATCCCGGGTATCCGGAAGGCTATCCGAATGACACGGATACGGATCCATTTGCCATCACGATGCAAGGTACCGTTAGTGAAACCTGTCAGGGGATTGGAGCGAATTTTTCAATGAGTGTTAATGATCCGTTTTCCCTGGCTCCCTTGACCATCAGTACGGGTGGTGAGGCCCCGGATACCTATTACGGCGATGAGCTCTCCTTTTTACGGGATGCCATTTTAAAGACCAATCAATATTCCGAAGTCATTGAAGCAGCGGCCGCCAAGGGCAAAAATAAAGTGAACTATCCAGAGGGAAACGGATTGGCCAATCAATTACGCAATGTAGCCCTACTCATTTCCGGGGGGCTGCAAACCAGGATCTATGTGGTTTCCATGGGAGGCTATGATACCCACGCCAACCAGGTCAATGCTAACGATACGACGCAAGGTAGCCATACCGACTTGTTGGCCGACCTCAGCGCGGCCATTGCATCCTTTCAGTCCGACCTGAATGCCCTCGGACATCACGAGAAAGTGCTTGGCATGACATTTACCGAATTTGGCCGCCGAATAAGGTCCAATTACAGTTTGGGAACCGACCATGGGTCATCTGCACCACTCTTCTTATTTGGTTCATGTGTCCGGGGCGGAATATTGGGCCATAACCCGGATATACCGGATGATGTAGATCCATTGGAAGGGGTTGCTCTTCAACACGATTTTCGCAATGTGTATGGTTCGATCTTCGAGCAATGGTTTGGTTTGGCACCGCAACAGGTGAGTGCGTTGTTGTATCCGGATTATCAAAGCCTGCCCATGCTAAGAGACTGCCAATCCCTGTCTGCCAACGAACCGGTCTATACGACCTTCTCCGAGGCAAATGTCTTTCCGAATCCGACGCAATCGGTCGGTACATTAAGTTGGATTCATCCGGGGGGTGTCATTCAAATTCAATTGATGGATGTCCTGGGCAGCATCATTCGCACAGTTTACCATAATAGAATTCCGGCGGGTCCATGGGAAGTCAAGTTTGATGTCAGTTCTTTAAGTACTGGCAATTATTACCTCAGGATGATTTCACCCCATGGTCAACGTACGTTGCCATTGATTAAATTATAAGTTACAGCCGGCGAATGCGATTCCACAAATAGAACAGCAAGGCGATGGCCACGCCGGCGATGATCGTACCCAGGATGGCTGGCATGATCCGTCCATAGATCCAAAACCCGGTGGCAAACAAAGCGCCATAGATGGCAAAACATCCAATAAAAATGCAAGCAATCTGCAAAGGCAATTTACCAATTTGGATCTGGCTTTGCTGCAAAGTGCCCTCGCTGATCGCCGACTGTACAACAGGTTTCCAGCCGGTAGCATCCGGTTGTGTCTTTTTGTAGAAATTCACCAGGGTCTCATGATCCGTGGGCCGGGTCAGAAAAGTAACCAACAACCAACCAACGGTGGTAATGCCAACGGCGATGATCAACTTCCAATGGGTGGATACCGGGTCGAAACCCAGTCGGGTGTGGAGCAACTCAAAATAGAGGGCCACGGCAAATGAAATAACCATTGCGGCCAGTTCACTGTACGCATTGATCCTCCACCAAAACCAGCGCAGGATAAAGATCAACCCGGTTCCGGCGCCTACCTGCAACAGGATCGAAAATCCCTGCAATGCATCGGTCAGCAGCAGGGCAAAAATGGCTGCAAAGATCATCAGAGCGACCGTAGATATTCGTCCTGCGGCGACCAGTTGTTTTTCGGAGGCATTCTGATTGACAAACCGACGGTAAAAATCATTGATCAGATAGGATGATCCCCAGTTGAGCTGTGTTGACAGGGTTGACATGAAAGCGGCAATCAGAGAGGCCACAACCAAACCCAGTAATCCATGGGGCAGGAAAGTGAGCATCGCAGGATAGCCTAAATCATGTCCAATTTTATCCACCGGAATTTGCGGGAATGCGGACTGGATGTGGGAAAGTTCAGGGAAGACAACCAATGATGCCAGGGCGATCAGGATCCAGGGCCAGGGACGCAAGGCATAATGGGCCGCATTGAAAAGCATGGTTGCTCCGACAGCATGGTTTTCATCCTTTGCTGCCAGCATACGCTGAGCGATGTACCCTCCACCACCCGGCTCGGCTCCCGGATACCAAACGCTCCACCATTGGATGGCCAATGGCAGGATCAGGAGGGACCACAGTTGATCTACATCGGATAAGTTGGGCATCAAATTCAGTTTGGCCTGCACTTCAGGATGGGACAATAACTGACGAACACCACCTACCTGAGGGAGCTGCATGATGACAATGGCGGCAATGATCGATCCGGCCATAGCAATTCCAAATTGAAAAAAGTCGGTGATAATCACTCCCCTCAGGCCTCCCATCGCACTGTAAATCACGGTGATCACGGAGGCATAAAGCAAGGTCTGCCAGGGTTGCAATCCCAACATGATGCTTCCCATCTTAATGGCTGCCAGGGATACGGTGGCCAGGATCATCACGTTGAAAAAAAATCCCAGGTAAATGGCCCGGAATCCGCGCAGGAAAGCGGCCATTTTACCGGAGTAGCGCAGTTCGTAAAACTCCAGGTCGGTCAAGACGCCGGACCGGCGCCACAACTTCGCATACACGAAGACCGTCATCATGCCGGTGATCAGAAAAGCCCACCACACCCAATTGCCGGCTACCCCGTCCTGCCGGACGATGCTGGTCACCAGATTTGGCGTATCCGCCGAGAAAGTGGTTGCCACCATGGACACTCCAAGCAACCACCAGGGCATGCTGCGTCCCGAGAGAAAAAACTCCGAAGTATTCTTGCCTGATTGTTTGGCAACAACCAAACCGATCACGAGGGAGACAATAAAGAATGCAATGATGAAGATCCAGTCGGCTCCGTTTAACGCCATGATGAAGTCCTTTAGTTCGAGCGTTTGGAGTGGCAAATGATCCGGCCTAACCCCTGCGCTCTCGGTTAATCAATTCAGTTGTGTGGGCACACAATGTGTTATTCTGGGAGTAAAATAGCAATATTCTTTTCGCAGACCTATTTCTGACATCAAAATCCAAATAGGGCTGGGTTCCGGTAGCTGACAACGGACAAAACCTCCACCTATGAACCATTTATTCCACGGGTAATTTTATGAAATATCCTGGAAATGTCCGTCCTGATTGCCAATTTTGAAGTTAACTTGCACCATTACATAAAATAAATCACTATGACTAAACCTACCTTATTGATCCTGGCCGCAGGAAAAGGTAGCCGGTATGGGGGGTTAAAGCAAATGGACTCCTTTGGTCCCAATGGGGAAACCATCATCGATTACTCCATTTACGATGCCATCCAGGCCGGGTTTGGAAAAATTGTATTTATCGTCCGCGAATCCTTCATTGACGATTTCAAAGCACTCTTCGAGCCAAAAACCAATGGCCGCATCGCGACCGAATATGTCTGTCAGGAACTCGATATGCTGCCTTCTGGATTCCATGTTCCCGCCGGACGTGAAAAGCCCTGGGGAACCGCCCATGCGGTTTGGGTAGCTAAAGAGGTCATTCATGAACCCTTTGCGGTGATCAATGCCGACGACTATTACGGGCAGGAAGCATTCCACACCATGGCAAAATTCCTCACGACGGAAGTGACCGACCATTTATTCAGCTACATAGCCTACGCGCTGGTCAATACGCTGAGTGAACATGGTACGGTCAACCGTGGCGTTTGTTCTGTTGATTCCGAAGGCTATCTCACTTCCGTGGAAGAAATCATCAAAATCAGGCGGCAACCGGACGGTCAAATCACCTACCCCGATCCGAATGGCGGAACATTTGACAAACATTTATCAGAAGATACCCTGGTCTCCATGAATTTCTGGGGATTCCATCCTTCCTACCTGGAATACAGCGAAAACATCATGCGGGAATTCCTCCGCCAACATGGGGAGGAAGAAAAAGCGGAATTTTACATTCCCACCGCCATTTTTGCCATGATTCAGACCATGGACGTCCAAGTCCTGTCCCTTTACAGTGATGCCACTTGGTTTGGGGTGACTTATCCGGAAGATAAACCAATGGTACAGGAACGCCTGAATCATTTAATTCATCAAGGAGTTTATCCACCTCAACTTTGGTAATATGACCAGGAAGACGTGGGATGTAAACTGGATTGAAAAGGAAATATTGCCCCAATTTGAACTGGGTAAGATCATCTCGATTTCAGGCGTTGGATCTGGCCACATTAACGATTCTTACCGGGTTTCCACGGAAACAGGAGATGTATTCCTTCAAAGGATCAATCACCAGGTTTTCCGGCCGGTGAACGCATTGATGACCAATATGGAACAATTGCTGGATGTGATGCACCGGGCTGGTGACTACGGCTATCCAAAGTTGATTCACTCCATCACCGGTCAAAACATGATCTATGATCAACCATCGGATACGTACTGGCGGATGACGACTTTCATCAATGGACACAGCCTCGCCAACACCACCGATCCAAACATTGCCCGGCAGGCAGGACAGGCCATAGCCGCTTTCCATCAGCATACCCGCCATTTGGATTCAACCCGGTTTCATCCCGTGATCCCGGACTTCCACGACATGTTTTGGCGATATGAGCAATTTTATGAAGCGTGCGCCGAGGACGTCAAAGACCGCTTGGCCCCAGAAATAAAATTGGTTGACTGGGTAGAGTCAATGGAAGATGCCATGACCGAATTGCAGGCCGATGTGCTGCAACATCGTATACCCATCCAAGTGGTCCACAACGATACCAAATTGGAAAATATTTTGTTTGATGACAATCAGCAAGTTATTTGTCTGATCGACCTGGATACGGTAATGCCAGGGACCATCTTGTACGATGTCGGAGACACGTTGCGAACACTCCCTGTCAATAGGCCGGAGGATGCAGAGGACCTGGCCAGTCTTGACATCTCACTGGAAATCACTACTGCCTTCCTGGAAGGCTACCTTGCTGTTCAAGGGGACCATCTGAATGCATTTGAGCGCAAATGGTTGCCCTTTGCGGCGCCCTACATGACCTTCATTATGGGCATCCGCTTTCTGACCGATTACCTCGCAGGGGATGTCTATTATAAAACGAGCAAGGAAAAACACAATTTATTGCGCGCCCGGAATCAATTTGAACTGGTCAAAAAGTGGATTGACCTGCAACCATCGCTGACCGGACTCATCGAAGAATTTATGCAAAAGCAGGTCCACTCATCGGATCAGCGTTAAATCACCAGATTTCATCAGGGTTTGTACATTGCCGTCTTTTTCATATTCGGCAATAACCCGGTAGATGTAAAGTCCGGGAGGTAATTGCCGGCCACCGCAACGACCATCCCAACCGGGGAGCTCGGATTTTATATCGGCTAACGTTGCCCCCCAACGATCCATGATTTGTAACCGGAAAGTAAGCAGCTGAATACCGGACTCCGCATAGATGGTAAAGTAATCGTTGTACCCGTCCCCATCCGGTGTAAATACATTTGGAATAAAGATCACAGCTTGCTGGCAATCCCGCATAGCTACTTGAAATGTATCCTGTTGGACACATTGCCCCGCAAATTGATAGGTAACCCGATACAGTCCTGGCGCATCGATCGATCTGATGGCCTCATCTTTTCCATCATTCCAAATATAGGCCAATGCTCCCATTCCGGATAAATCAAGCGACCACCGGTCCCCATTACACAAGAGCGTGTCGGGAATAAGGTCTTTGATACCACCATCTACAAATCTCACTTCCACGGAATCTCTGGTATGGCAAAAGCCTTGTCTGACCTCCGCCCAATAGGTGCCGGATTCGTTCACTACCCGGATTATATCCGAACTTCCATCATCCCAGGTCAAATCGGAGCCGTTGGTCTGGATTGATAAATCAAGTGGTGACTGTGTACAAATGGTCGTGTCCATTCCGAGGTCGAGGAAAGGCTTTGGGGCCGTTCGAATGAACATGCTATCCTGTGCGGAACATCCATCCTGAATCACCGTGAGCCGGACCAGGGTATCCCCGAAGGCTGTCACCCTTCGACTTACCAAATGGCTTCCGTCCTCCCACTGAAGCTCATTTTCCGTATGACCTGAAATACCAATTTCAAGTTCATCTCCCTGGCAAATTATGGTATCAGAAGGCAACTGAACCACCGGACTGGCATGTTCGGAAATAAGGAAGGTATCCCTTGCCGTGCATCCACCGGCGCTTACCTGGACCCATCCCTGTCCGGTCTGCGCGAACTGAACAGACGGCCCAACAGATCCATCGCTCCAATGAATTTCACCTTCCACATTTCCCAGGTCAATGACTTTCGGTTCACCGGAGCAAAATGTAAAAGAATCCGGGAGGTTGAGACTGCCCCCGGCGATGAGTTGAACGGACACCGAATCTGTTGTACTGCATCCATCTATACTTTTTGTGACATAATAGAGCCCTGATTGTTGCACTAAATAGTTGCGGCCGGTTTGCCCATCCTGCCAAATGAAGTCCGAAGCCTGTCCATCAGGATCTGCATCCAGTAAATAATCGGTAGCACATACCACGGTATCCGGGCCTAAATCCAACAAGGACATTGTAACTGTTTGAATGCGGAAACTGTCACGATGCACACATCCCTTATGGCTTGCATCGACCCAATACCATCCGGGATCTTCAAATGTCGCCTGGGCTCCGGTGGTGCCATCGCTCCAAGCATACGTAGCTGCCTGCGGATCCAGATTCAGGCCAACATAATCATGCTGGCAAAGTGAATAAGCCGTATCAATATGGGTATTTGGTAAAAGGATCCGCTCGACCAATACACTGTCACTCAGACGGCATCCCTTTGCCAGCACCGAGGCTCGATAGATCCCAGGTTCCGTGATGGTCCGCTTTGGTTCCACGGATCCGTCATCCCACTGGTAGGATGCATCCGGAGCACTAACCGATATATCCAGATTCACGGACGACTGTTCACACAGACTTAATGTGTCTCCTAAATCAAACTGCACGTCTGGGGGTACTTTGACGACCAGCGTATCCCGGTATTCGCAACTATGACCATAATAGGCGTATAAGGTAACCTGGCCAGGTCCGTCGATGGTGAAAGATGACGTGGTGATGGAATCATTCCATTCATAGCTTTGAGCACCCAATTGATCCATATCGTTAATGGTTAGCGATTGCCCCGGGCAGAGGCTGAGGTCTGAGCCTAACAAACCGTCCAGGGTGACCCCATTGTTTTGGGTAAACTGCCAACCGCTATTATTGCTGGCATCAACACTGTTTTTACCGGCAAAAAAAGAGGCTCCTCCCCGAGCTTCCTGGTCACTGAGGATGAGGTTGTCTCCAAAAACATCACCATTGGCCAATTCCACAATCGAACGGGATCCGGGTGATGTTGCCCGCAAAATAATGTAGGTACAAGGGGTTCCCAGGAGTCGCCAGTAAGCGTTGATGTGCTGGACTTTTGCACTCTCCAGCAAGTAGGTTCTCCCGGCATTGAACAGCAGCGTGTCAAAGGTATTGGATGCTTCAATCCGGCCTCCCCCGTAAAACTCAACCCTTTTATAAATACCACCCTCATCGCCTTTCAACGTGCCGGTACCTGCCGGATTGTTAAACAAAACATCGTGTAAACGATGCGGTCCCTTCAGGTTAATTTGCGCACCAACATGAGAAAGGATCAATAAGGAATTACCAGCATCTACATCCACACCGGGATCATCCACATGGAACGTTCCCAACGTCGCCAATCCGGCCCCATCCAGCTCGATCATTGATTTTCCCAGGTGCACAGCCGCCTCCCGGAATAGCCTGAAGGTGCTTCCCTGGATACGGTGATCGGCAGTAACCAATGTGCCATAATACCCTTCCAGAGAACGGAATTTCCAATCGTGTTCAAGCCTCCAGGTCCCTGATCCCAACAATTCAATATTTTCCGTGAAGCAGGTATCCAAATTGATCGTCATATCCGGGGAGTCTCCCATCATCCGCAAGGATTTCAATTGCCAATCCAGCCTTCCCTGAATATTGATGGAATGAAAAACCTCAAGTTTTCCTACCTGGAAACGAATGACAGAGTCCTCATTGAACCAGGTGAATCGATGACATTGAGCCAACCGGTTGGAGCCGGTCTCCACTGCCTGGTCGGGTCCATTGAAAGATTGTTCATCGAAAACGACATCGTCAATGGCGGTGGGAATGCATTCACCAGGTGTGCCGCCAGTAGTTAAAGACCAATGACCCGGGTCTTCCCAAAGTCCTCCTCCACCGACCCAGAACAACCTTCTTGGGGCATTCTGTCTAAAATTCCAACCGGTGTTGTTCCCTGCATCCGTACTATTGGACGCTTGGATGGTCCCACCTTGCACTTCAATGTCTCGTACCGAAACCATGGAGACTTCCTGATTTCCCAAAACCTGAAAATTCACCGCATGTCCTGGATCACCGGACTCCAAAATGGTTAATCCTTCACAATCGCCATCAACTTGCAATTCGTCAATAAAAAAAGTGGCTCCCCCCTCCCCAAACGTGTAATATTCTCCGCTCCCCAGAATGAGGTGACCGATGTGTTGCTCTCCCAGCAGGATCCCCCTACCCTGCAATGTAAGTTGATCAATGCGTACCGACAAATTGCCGAAACGGTTTAAGGTGATCTCATCAGCCTCTGATCGCAGGGAGTGGATGTGCAATGTATTTCCGAAACCAACATTGAAAAAAGTTGCGCTGGATCCCCAAAAGGTTAGATCAGCATCAACTCCTTCAAAGGTCAATCCGCTCATCTGCAGGTTCCAATGACCAAGGCGAAGAGAACTGCTGCCTAAACGTAAATGACGGATCTGATAGGTCGGTGATTCCAACGATTCCAGGCGGACCATTATGTCCTTAAACTCGAGGTCACCATGTTGCAAAATGAGTGCGTTGTCGACCGTCAAATCGCTGTGAACGGACCAACTTCCATTCCCATTAAAAACTAATTTCCCCGGGAATGGAATACCTGCCGGCTCAATGTACTGGCCTGACGAGGTAGCCTGAAAAGACCACGTTCCCAGGAACGAATTATTCAAAACCGGATCCAGCACCAATGATCCTTTCACGATCAGGGTGGATGAGGCAGGACCGGCAAGTTCAGGCTGACCGATTACCCCGATCCAGGTCATATGATGGCACTCGGCAAAGTTGTTGGAAATAGTGACTTTATCCTGGGCGCCGATAAAAGACAAGGCATCAAAAACGACATCATCCGCGCCAGTAGGAATGCATGCTCCGGGTGCGCCGCCTGAGGTGAGCGACCAATGTCCCGGATCGTTCCAGTCTCCGGCCCCATTGACCCAATAGAGGGTTTTTTGATCCGTGGAACCGGTGATGTTCCATCCATTTACAATGCCAATTCCAGTGCTGTTACCAGCATTGAAGGGGCCACCCTGTACCTCGATGTCCTGAATCCGGACATATTCAATGTCCTGGCTTTCAGGAGAGGCAAAGATGGCTGATACTCCAGTCTGATCGGAGCCAATCAGAACCGGAGCAGAACAAGAGCCTACGGCGACCAATTGGTTCATCTGGTAGCGATTGGTCGCTGCAAAAGTGTAGGACTTTCCGGCTGACAGCTCCAACCGATCAACCTGGACTGGACCGCGAAATTGGGCATTCCCGGCTAATGAGATGGTGGAAGCCAGCAAATTGGCCACATGTACATTTGAAGATTTATTGTTAATGATCAGCATTCCGTTGGGATCGGAGGTCGTTATTGAAGCCAGGGTCACCGGTTGATTTCCATGCAGGATAAGCTGACCGGAAGCACTCTGCCACAATAAAATGGAAGCTGTCGCATCCAACAACACCTTGTCCGCATAAATACTGCATTGGCTTTGGGTACCAATGAACTGGATGGAGCTGTTGCGCCAGGTCACTGTGGACGCACTCTTTGCATTCAGATTGATCTGATTGGCCTGGATGGCAAAACCACCGCTGTTCCAATTGCCATCCGCGAGATGGATGGTTGAGGTGGCATACAGGTTACTCGTCTGTTGCAGCGTTAGCCCGGGTGCCAGGTTAATTTCCAATTCGCCGGGCAGGCTAACCTTTGCAGCACTGATCTGTACATCCGTGGTGCCGCCCCAGAGGATCGTCTTTCCCAAAAAATTCCATCGGAAGTCGCTATCCACTAACAAATCACCATAGACGTTCAGCACCGCATTTCCCGTCCCGGAAAGTTGGGTGGTGGTTGGCACCCCGCGCCACTCCATACCGCCACAAAAAACTTCCCCCACCATGGAAACGACCTGATTGGGTCCGGTAAAAGAATGATCATCGAAGATCACCCGGTCCAAAAAATCAGGTGCCGAAGCATGCTGGGTACTCCCTCCTGAGCTCGTAACCCAGTGCGTGATGTCTGACCAGTTTCCACTCCCGCCAACCCAATAATAATCCGTACCCCACAATACCGTTGTGCATACGAGTAAGATGGATGTAAAGAATAATCTCATAAATCCATTTAATGACTGCACCAATGCTTTGTCAACTGCTATGAAAATTCCATACCAAAAATTCCTATCAAAAGCCTGATTTTCAGATCATCAGGCTGGAATGCAGTGGGGATGCGGCATTGATCAATTCGCAATTGTTAAGCGAATGAGCGTTAAAACCGAATTGGCCGAAAATGAAAAATAGTGACGCTGGAATACGTTGGGCGTCTATTGTTTCACAAAGAAAAAAGCTCTTTTTTAGCAACGTAAATCAAATGCCATTACCTGATGTCAAACACAACACCGGGAATCGATCCTTTACTGGATGGGGTCAGTCCATTACAGGAATCCATTTCCTCCGAGTCGCTGGAATTGAGTCAGTATGTACGCAACAGCCAGCATGCCCTGATTGACCGGATTGACGCCTATACGGACATCATCAACATCGAGGTGGGTGATACTTCACTGATTCGTGCCCGAAACATCGAACGTGAATTTGACCTTAAACAAATCTGGCTCAAATTTGAGGGTAGCAATCCTTCCGGCACCCAGAAAGACCGCATTGCCTTTGCCCAGTGTCTGGATGCTTTGCGCCGTGAGTACGATACAATAACACTGGCCACCTGTGGCAACTATGGTGCAGCCATCTCCCTGGCGGCCAATCTGGCTGGTTTGCGATGCATTGTTTGCATTCCAGAGACTTACCATACGGAACGTGTTCATGAAATGCAGGCGCAAGGCGCCCAGATTCTCCGCACTCCGGGAAAGTATGAAGACGCCGTTTGGTATTCCCGAAAACTGGCCGAGGAGGAATCGTACTATGATGCCAATCCGGGAGGTAACAATTCAAGCATCCAGATCATGGCCTATGCGGAGATTGCCAATGAATTATACGATCTCCTGCGGGATGCACCCAAAATAGTTGCCGTACCGGTATCCAATGGTACCCTTTTAGCTGGCATCTACCGGGGCTTCGCGAGTTTGTATAAGCGGGGCAAGACCTCCCGCATTCCGCGATTTATCGCCGCTTCCTCCTACAAAAAAAATCCCATCATCTATTCATTCAAAAAAGGCTTTGAAACCTGTGTAAACATTGAAGAAGATAAGATCAAGGAGTCGCGGATCAATGAGCCACTCATCAACTGGCATAGTTTTGATGGCAATGAAGCGCTATGGGCATTGCAACAAAGCCAGGGAGAAGCCTTCGACATCAGTGATCAGAAAATGATGCAGTATAGCCGGCAGTTGAAGCAGAAAGAGGGACTGCATGTACTCCCTGCATCAACGGTTGGCCTGGCCGCGCTGCTGGACAGGCATAAACAGCATCGATTGGAAGGAGACCGCTATGTCGTTATCCTGACCGGCAGACACTAATGCAGGCACTTTGGTCACTCGATTACAATAAAAACCGGGAATACAGGTACAACCATTATCTTCCTTCTTGCGCTTAAAGTCTAAAGTCTTCCCTTCTTTCGTCGAAATATATCGCCGATCGCGCCGCTTCCTAGTATCTTGCGCCCACGCCGGCAGTCCCGGAGAAATAAACAACTGTTCATTTGTTCACGAAATTCAATACTAAATGAAAAAGATCCTTTTTGCACTGTTGATGACCAGCTTTCTGGTCACCAATTTTTCGTATGCCCAA
>JAGQXC010000133.1 GCA_020436785.1 Saprospiraceae bacterium
GGCTATCTCCTTCAGATTTGCTGGGATGGAAAGCAGGTCAGGAATTTGGCTGGACACTGGACAAGAGCTGGTACGATGCATTGGAAGCACAAAAAGAAACCAATCCATTGGCAGGATGGATGGAGGCCGTTATTTCCGGTGACGAAATGGGCACCCAAAAAGCCTACCAGCAACTGGAAAGCAAAGAGACCAGCCGGCAATGGATGATTAACCTGGTAGACAGCCTTTTGCATTAAAAAAGGGGCCCTAAGTCATCCGGTTAGCTGCGTAGACAGCCTTCACTTTGCCGTTTTTATTGGGTGATACTCCCGGTCAGCGAAAGATCAAATTAATTTTTCCAATATTTTTTTAAAAAAATCTGATTACAAAGCGGGGGATCAGTGGTTCTTATGTCGACTATACCACCGAATGGAACGTAAAAACTGAATTTCAGATCGAACGGGCTATAGATATTGTCAAATTAAAATCCTTTCAGGCCGGCGAAGTCCACCGGTTTGCCCGCCAGGTCACCGAATGGGTCTATAATTTCTTGCTGAGTTATGTGCAGAACGCCCAGGATGTGGAGGAGTTGGTACAGGATACCTTGCTGGGAGCTTTGGATAACATCCACCATTTCAGAGGGGATGCTTCTTTAAAGACCTGGGTTTACCGGATCGCCATACACAAGGTGCAGGATCACCTCAAGTCGAAACAGCGGATTAAAAGGAAAGCAACCATTATTTCCATCGATGGAACCGAAAATCTGAAAATTGCGGATCCCGGTCATTTTGTTCATCCGGGTATTCTCCTCGAAAACAAGGAAGATGTAGAGCGATTGTTTGCGGCGATCAATGAATTGGCTGAAAATCAAAAGATAGCCCTCGTTTTAGCAAAAATCGATCATAAAAGCTACGGCGAGATTGCCGAATTGATGCAACTCTCCACCAAGGCCGTGGAAAGTCTCGTGGCCCGGGCAAAGCAAAATTTGAAAAATAGCCTTGAAAAAGGTCGAACCAATCGTGTAAAAAAAAGCAATGAGTGATGGATGAATATCAACACGTAGAGAACATCATGCTTGCGCTGGAACATGCCAGGCCAGCCAAAGCTCCGGATGCATTGGTTGAGCGGATGCAATTAAGAGCCAAAAGATTTATTTCAGGTAAAATCTCCCGATTCAGCCGTCCAGTTCTACTCGGAATTGCAGCCAGTCTGTTGTTATTGATAAGCCTGAATGTAATCCTGATCAACAACCGGATGAAGGCCAATTTACCCTCCGCAGAGATACAAATGAATGAAGGGTACAATTTAATTCCTGCTAAATCCATTTATTATGAATAAGGTACGACTACTGATCATGGTGGCCAGTGTCCTGGCCGTTTTAAATGTGGTTTTATTGGCGGTATTATTTTCCACGATGGCGCCGATTCATCCGGGACGTATCAATGACGATTCCGGAGATAATGAGAAGATTCAGAAGGTATTTGATTTTGATCAGCAACAAATGGAAGCTTTCTTGAATAGTAAAAAGCAGCATGGCGTTCAAATGCACGAAGTGCAGCGCCGGTTAAACAAAGCCAGTGAAGATTATTATTTGCTGGATGAAAATGAGGCGAAACAAAAAGCCAGCCTGCTGGACACCATTGTCGATCTCACCCGTCAAGTCTATCTCCTCAATGACCGGCATTTTGAAGACATTCGTCGGATCTGCCGTCCTGAACAACTGCCTCACGTCGATGGCTTGATCATCGACCTCCTCCGCCGCCCTCCTGAACAACGAGCTCGACCTCGCGCATTGCCTCCCAAAAGAAGGAATATGGATTGACATTTACCTCACCAAATTGTTCAATCCAAAGCCTGGACGGGACCTCCGCCGGGTTTAAAATCCAATGCTATGAAGGAAATGCAAATCATTCGCCTGGGACTATCCATTATTGTAATAATGCTGCTTGCGCTTCCCATGACAGCTCAAAAACAACATCATGTTATGGTGAACGGCCAACCGGTAAACCATCATCCGCGCCAACCGCACAATAGCACCAAGGTTTGTCCCGCTGATCCTTACCGTTCCATTGATGGTACCTGCAACAATGAAAAGGTCGATCAACAGGAATGGGGCGCCACCGACATCCCATTGCTGCGTCTGATGCCGGCGGTTTATGATTCAAAAGATCCCTGGAATGCCATGAATGGAAAAAGCCGGCCATCTCCACGGGCCATTTCAAACAACATCTGTGCACAGGCTTCCGCCTCCGAAAGCCGCCAAAATCTCAGTTCCTTTGTCTTCACCTGGGGGCAATTCATCGATCATGACATTGACCTGACGCCGGAAGGGCACTCGGAATATGTACCCATCCCGTTACCGGAAGATGAAACCTGGTTTACCGGCGAACTTCCGTTTTTCCGTTCCGAGGTGTATCCGGGTACGGGAGAGAGCGGTGACCGGCAACAAACCAATCTGATTACTTCCTGGATTGACGGTTCCAACATCTATGGTTCCGAACCGGAGCGTGCCGATTGGTTACGCACCCATTTTCAGGGTAAATTGAAAATGTCCACAGGCGGGTTGTTGCCTTACAATACCATCGATGGAGAACTTAATTCTCCGCTCGATCCTGACGCGCCCTCCATGGCCGGAGATGGTGGAGGAACAGTAAAAACGTTTGTTTCCGGGGATGTGCGGGCGGCAGAACAACCGGGGCTAACTGCATTGCACACCTTGTTTACCCGCCAGCACAATGCCATCTGTGACCGCCTGGTGTCTCAGGGTATGCAGGATGACGAAACGATCTATCAGGAAGCACGCAAGGAGGTTGGAGCATTGATACAGGCGATTACCTACCAGGAATTTCTGCCTGCTCTGGGGATAAGGTTGTCTGGCCCTAAAGGATATAATCCATCCATCCGGCCCGATGTGAGCAATCTCTTTGCCACGGCAGCTTACCGGCTCGGACACACCATGGTCACCTCATCCCTGTTGCTGCGGGATGCAAGTTGTCAACCGGTCGGCCCGGGCAGCATTGGACTGGTCGCAGGCTTTTTTAATCCTCAGGTTATTCAGACCTACGGCATCGATCCGATTTTACAAGGCCTGGGTAGCCAAACTCAAAATGAAGTGGACCCTTATCTGGTGGATGAATTGCGCAATTTACTCTTTGGAGATCCCACTTCTGCAACCGCAACCGGAGTAGACCTCGCCAGTCTAAATATTCAACGGGGGCGCGATCACGGCCTGCCGGATTACAATACGGTTCGTGGAATATTCACCGGTCAGAAGGCCAATGACTGGAATGAAATAACCAGGGACAAAAATTTGCAATCCGGCTTAAAATCCATGTATGCCTCCGTCGATGACATTGATCTGTGGGTAGGGCTCCTGGCGGAAGATAAGCCGAAGAACAGTTCGGTCGGAAAAACTCTTGAGGAAATCCTCAAAAAACAGTTTGAGAATTTGCGGGACGGGGATCGTTTTTTTTATAAATACGACAAACATTTTACC
>JAGQXC010000654.1 GCA_020436785.1 Saprospiraceae bacterium
AATGGATCCGGACCAGCATTCACCGAACGAAAAAGTTACACCTATGATGGACAAAACCGGGTCATCAGCTTACTGATCGAAAACTGGGAGGCTGACAAATGGTTGCAAAGTTCGAAAACCGAGTACCAGTACACCAACCTGAGCCATCTCATGACCAGTTACAATTGGGATGCCGGATTAGCAAAATGGTCGCTCAGTTATCAAACCATAGAAGAATACAATCAACAAGGAGACATCATTCAGGCGATCTATTCATCCTGGGAATCGGCGAATGAAGAATGGCAGCTCAATTTCCTGGGACAGTACGTTTACGATGACTTTGGACAGATCATCCGCTATACCCAATTTGACTGGAAGGACGGCATCTGGATCAAATCCTACATGAATGAATATTTCTATTCGGTGCTGTCAACCACTTCGATCATCCAGGGTCACCTGGTTCAAGGAATGGTCGTACCCAATCCTGCAACCGATCGTATTCACTTGATGAATGCAAACAATCAGGGGTATTCCCTTTTCAATATGCAGGGGCAGGTCATCCGGCAAGCCGATCATGGTGCTCAGGAAATTGAGGTGGATTTACTTCCTCCTGGGGTGTACTTTGTCCGTTATCAAACCATAGATGGCGAAGAAGTGGTAATAAAATGGCTGAAAGCTTAGTCCTGTTTCCTTAAGCTCAGGGGTCAGGCCATTCCGGTTAGGCAAACCGGATTTTTTTGTGAGAGATTGCTGCTTTGCTGGTATTTGCAACAAGCCGGCTTGTGCTTGGCCGATCCCTCGTAACAGGGTGATCAACATTACGCAGTGTGCCCAAACCATTCGCTTCAAAGGCTGTTGTATTCCAATAAATGCCTGAACGCAATGGACGTATTAGAAGATATTCTTGCCCGCAGCCAATCGGTGCCGGTTTTGGTAGATTTCTGGGCTCCCTGGTGTGGACCATGCCGGGTGTTGGGACCGGTCCTTGAACAACTGGCGGCAGAAAACCATGGGAAATGGGATCTCGTGAAAGTAAATACCGAAGAAAATCCGGAGATTGCCACCCGCTACAACATCTATTCGATCCCCGATGTCAAATTATTCTGGCAAGGTGAAGTCATTGGTCAATTTGTGGGAGCATTGCCTAAAAGTCAGATTCAGCAATGGCTGACAGACAACCTACCGGATGCATCGCGGGATGAAATGAAGGAACTGCTGGCCTCCGCAACGCAATGGCCGGATGCAGATTATGCCGCACGGGTTTCTCTATTTGTCCGGGATCACCCGGATCAAACGGAAGCCAAAACCTTACTGGCCAAACATTTGGTACTAAACGAACCTGAAAAGTCCCTGCAACTAATCGAAGATGTCCGTATGGCCGATCCCTCCTACGAAATGGCTTCCTATGTGCGCGAACTGGCCCAGTTTATGACTGCAAGCCTGAGTGATGGTTCACCGGCCAGTCAAAAAATGGCAGCTGCTCAGGTAGCTTGCCAAAACAGTGATCTGGAGGCAGGCATCAAACTGGTCATCGACGCCGTAAGCATTGCAAAAAGCTTCATGGATGAATTACCACGCAAAGTAGGAATTGCTTTATTTCAGGCGCTGGGCACCACTCATCCGCTGACCAGGAAATACCGGAAACTGTTTGATATGATGCTGTATTGAAGGTGGAACC
>JAGQXC010000134.1 GCA_020436785.1 Saprospiraceae bacterium
ATGGTCATGAAGGATGGCGACCGCTATGTGATGTTTGCCGAGGGGCGTAATGACATCGCCCATTGGTTGACCTCAGAAGATCGTGTACACTGGACCGGGCATGGTAATCTGGATATCCGTAAAATGGACGGTAATCCAATCGAACCCGGTCCATATGGTACGCCTACGGTGTGGAAGGAGGCGGATCAATATTACCTCTTTTATGAGCGCAACGATTCGGCCATCTGGCTGGCAAAATCTCCTGATCTTACCACATGGACCAATATTCAGGATGAACCGGTCATCGCCCGCGGGCCCGGCTGGTACGATAAACACGGCGTCGCCCTCAACCAAATCGTGAAGTATCAAGGCTATTATTACGGCTATTACCATGGTACTCCTGAAGAAGACTGGAGTCTGTGGAATACCAATGTAGCCGTGTCACCGGACCTTATCCACTGGACCAAATACGCCCAAAATCCCATCCTTGAAGAAAACAAATCCAGTGGCATCCTGGTCCCGGAGGAAGAAGGATTCCGGCTGTACACCATGCATCCGCAGGTGGTTATGCATGTGAATAATCCTGGTTTTCAAAGCGGTACCGGGAAATAATACGGGCAAGCCAGCCCTGCAAAAATATAGCTGAATGGGTCTTGATGAAATCATGTTGTCAATGAGCTCATCGAAAGATTTGCACCTTATTATCCACAAACCATTCCAATGATTCCGGATTGCGGATGGCGTCTTTATTCATCGACTGACCGGGATCCATGCCCATCAATATCTTTTTCACCGGCACCTCCATCTTCTTGCCGCTGAGGGTATAGGGAATGTCCGGTGCCACCACAATCCGGTCGGGAACATGACGCGGTGAACATTGGGCTTTTAGTGACTGATTGATGTGCTTAGTCAATTGGTCGTTCAGGGTTTGGCCTTCCTGAAGTACAATGAATAATGGCATGAAGTCGTCGCCGCCGGGAAGTTCAAGATTCAGGATAAGGGCATCTTTCAATTCGGAGAATCCATCCAGCACCCGGTAGATTTCTGCCGTGCCGATGCGTACTCCTTTGCGGTTCAAGGTAGCATCGGAGCGACCCAGGATCTGCAGGGAACCATTTCCTTCGATGCGGATCCAATCGCCGTGGCGCCATTTGCCCGGATATTCCAAAAAATAACTGGCCTGGTACCGTTGACCCTCCGGATCATTCCAGAAAAAAACCGGCATACAGGGCATCGGTTTTTCAATGACCATTTCACCCAGTGCGCCGGTCACGTGTTGCCCTTCTTCGTCATAAGCATACAGGGCACAACCCAGTGCCCGGCATTGCAGGTAACCCCGGTAAACGGGTAACCAAGGACTGCTTCCCACAAAAGCGGTACACACGTCGGTGCCTCCGCTCATGGAACAAAGCCATACCCCGCCGGATACCTGATTATAGACCCAATCAAACGCTTCCGGGGGCAAAGGTGCACCGGTTGACCCAATGGAAATCAGCCGGGTGAGATCGTACTCCTGGCCCGGCTGTAAACCGGCTTTCATGCAGGCGACCAGATAAGGCGCGCTCGTCCCGAAATGGTGGATGGGTAAGCGGCTTGCTACCTTCCACAACACGTTTAAATCCGGAAAGCCGGGACTGCCATCGTACAATACCGGCACGGCGCCGACCAGCATTGAAGCCTGGAGGAAATTCCACATCATCCAGCCGGTGGTGGTAAACCAAAAGAACCGTTCTCCCGCCTTGACATTGTTTTGCAGGGATAGGTATTTAAGGTGTTCCAGCAGCATGCCCCCATGGGAATGCGTGATGGCTTTTGGCTTGCCGGTGGTGCCGGAAGAATACAGGACCCAGATGGGATGATCGAATGGCACCGGAGCAAACTGCAGGTCTGCTAGGAGTGTTTGTTGCATTAATTCCGCCCATGGGGTGATCAGCTTGCCCGGCCAATTACATTCGGCATCGAGGTAGGGGATCAGGACCACCCGTTCGATGGAGGTCACGGTACTGACGATCGTCATCGCTTGCTTATGCCGTTCGAAATTTTTACCGCCATATTGATAACCATCGACCGTAAATAACAATTTTGGTTCAATTTGAGCAAACCGGTCGATGACGGTGCGTTCTCCGAAGTCCGGGGAACAACAGGACCAGATGGCACCCAGCGAGTTGGTTGCCAGGAACGCAATGATCGCTTCGGGAATGTTGGGCAAAAAGCCGGCAATCCGGTCACCTTTACGTATGCCCTGTGCCACCATGAATTGACGAACTTTGGCAACCTGTTCTTCCAGACCGGCCCAGGAAATGGTGCGATGAAGGCCCGATTCATGAACGAACTCCAGCGCTGGGTGCTCTTCATTGCGTTGGCGGAATATGTGTTCGGCATAATTTAAGGTCGCACCGGTAAACCACTTGACATCAGGCATGGAGTCCCCGGTGCGGACATTCCGGTAGGGGGTGTGCCCCATGATTGCAAAATACTTCCACAGTGTTTCCCAAAAATCATCCGGATGATCTACCGACCATTGCCAGAGTTCCGTATACGAATGGAGGGTGAGGCCTTGTTCCTGTGAAAGCCAATGCTGATAATGGGACAGTTGGGATCCTTCCATGAATTCCTGGGTGGGGCTCCATACGATTTGCTGTTCGGCCATGATCATTCATTTTTTTTCCAGGTCCCATTGATCACCGTTCCGACACAGCGTCCGTTCAGGATCAGGATTAATCCGGGATTTTGTCCCAGTTGGATGGCCCGGGATTGAAAGGAATCCGCCGGGGTCCATTGCATAAATTTCACCTCCGGAAATTCGCTTTTCAGGGATAAGGGCAACCAAAGGTAGCCTTGTTCCATCAATTGATTTTCATTGACTTGATGGCTTCGTAATTCCAAATCATTGGGAATATACAATTGACCGGGCAGGATGGAGTATCCTTCTGCGTTTAACTCCTCGTAACCGGCGTAGGTAGACAGGTCGCCCAGATCGGAGATGTACGCTGAGCGACTGAATTGGGTGGCTTCCGCATTGTCCCTTTCGTTCATCGCGAATCCGATGTCGAGGATGGCCGGACCATAGGGTGTCTGACATCTGCCATTACGAATGATCAGTTCATGCAGATAGCGGGCATTCTGGGGAATTTTATCGAAGTAATCCTTGATGTCGTTGTTCAGATGAGCACCGGATCCAATTGACTCAAAGGCGGTGAGAAACAAAAGAAAATTCATCTTGCGGATGATCTGTTTTTCCGGATCTCCCGGTTGGCCACCGCATTCGATCAACACGGTGCTGGTACCCCACTTCTGTATGTTATCACCAAAAGCCCGGGGTTCAAACGTGTCGTCGTACTTGGCCACTTGGCCCGGAAGGTAGCTTTGCAGCATGCCATTCAGGCTGACGATCAGTTGCAGGGCTCGCTTGCGTACAGGGTTGACCGATTTGTCCCAGTCAAATGCAGGAGCCAGAAATGAGATGGTTGCTGTTTTTCCTGATAAGCCCACACTGGTATAGCGATTTTGATCGTGCAGGTTAAAGCCATATTCCGGTTGGAGTGAATCGCGTACCTGTTTCAGGATGCGGGCCTCCGGGCTGGTTAGTCTAAGGGCATCCCGGTTGATGTCAATGTCATAGGCATTGCGCCGGGTGAATTGTTCGGCGCCATCCGGATTAAGCATGGGAATAAGGTAAATGGTGAGGTTATTAAAGATGTTTTCCCTGATGGAATTAAAGTCGTCGTCAGCAGTCAGGAAATTGAATAAATCCATAATGGCCATGGTGGCTGTCGATTCATCGCCATGCATTTGCGACCACAACAACATCGTGTGCGGTCCATGTCCGGCACGAACCAGGTAGATGGGACGCCCTTGGACTGAATATCCGGCCGTTTTCACCAGAAATTCCGGGTGGGTGACCGTTTTTGCGATCAATGGCTCGATGTCGCGGTGTTTAAAGCGGCGGTTGGTAATGGTAGCCTCCAGGTAATCCTCGTAAGCGCCACTGAGCATTTGATGCCAGGTTTGGGCCTGCGTGATTCCGGCCAAGGATATGAGTAAGCCAAATAATAGTGTCCGCATCATAAATTTACCTTTTATGGCAAGGTACGAAATGGAAGTTTGCTATTGGCACTTCGGATGAAAGGTGGCGATGCCTATAGGGTTCACTAATCCGCACCTTCACCATATATACCACAGGTGCTATCGTTGAAATCGGCTATCTTTGTTGGATGCGTATCAGGTACTCCATACTACTGATCGGACTGCTGGTGATCCCATTCACCAGCGTCTGGCTGCATTTAACCTGGGAACGCTTGCAGTGGAAGGTAACCGTCCGTGAACGGTTATTGCAGGAACTCCCTGATGACCTGTTGGTTACGATGAAGATCCATGTGCATGATCCGGCTTTACGCTGGATCGAAACCAGAGAGTTCCGCTATGGTGATCACTGGTACGATGTCGTCCAGCTCCAGATTGTAGGAGATACCATCTGGATAAAATGCCTGGCGGATGATCAGGAGGATTTGCTGGAGGAGAAAATGGAAGAACTCCTTGCTACTTCCCGGGACCACCGGTCCGATTCTCCTTCGTCTTCGGTGATCCGGCTCATGGATTTGTTTAATCAAATGATTGATCCGGGAAATTCATCGGAATGGAGTGGATGGAATCCACGATCCGCACAGCCTTCCTATTCCTGTCTATTTATCGAGCAATATGGTTGTTCGCCGGAGGTCCCGCCTCCGGATTCCAGGGTTTGATCGGTTGATCCGGCCGAAGCGATCCGGCCCCAATTTCAATTTATTAAACGCTTAGAATTATTGCAATCATGAATAAATCATTATTGACCATGGTCCTCCTGGCTATGGTTTATTCGATGTCGGCACAAACCATCGAAGTACGTGATGAATCCAACCAGGAGCCGGTTCCGGGAGTGCTCATCCATGGCTCCCAGTCCGGGAAAACGGTTGAAACGAACGTCGAGGGTGAAGCCGATCTGTCCGAATTTTTATCATCGGACAGCATTTACGTTCAAATGGTCGGCTACGACGAGGTGCTCCTATCTTATCAGCAACTGGAAGCGGCCGGTTTTGTCCTTTATTTACATGAAAACCGTTTACTGTTGGACGAAATAGTGGTGTCAGTGAGCCGTTGGCAGCAAAAGAAACGGGAAGTCCCTACTAAAATCACGACCATCCCGGCAAGGGAGATCCAATTTGAAAATCCGCAAACGGCCGCAGATCTGCTGGCCCAGTCAGGCGACGTCTTTATGCAGAAGAGCCAACTGGGTGGAGGAAGTCCTATGATCCGGGGATTCGCCACCAACCGGGTGGTGCTGAGTGTCGATGGGGTGCGGATGAACAATGCCATTTTCCGGAGCGGGAACCTGCAAAATGTCATCAACATTGATCCATTTACTTTGCAATCCAGCGAAGTGAGTTTTGGCCCCAGCTCGGTAATATTTGGCAGTGATGCCATCGGCGGCGTGATGAGTTTTTACACCCTCAAACCGGAATTGACTGACGGGGATAAACCGCTTATTGCGGGAAATGTGGTGGGGCGTTTTGCATCCGCCAATAAGGAGAAAGCCGGTCATGCCGACATCATGATCGGTGGAAAGAAATGGGGAATGGTGACCAGCGCCACCTGGAACGATTACGATGACCTGCGGCAGGGAAGTCGTGGGCCGGATGCTTATCTGCGTCCGGAATACGTGGTGCGTCAGGGGCAGGAAGATGTGGTCATTCCTAATTCGGATCCGCTGGTTCAGAAGCCCTCCGGCTTTTCGCAGGTACAGTTGATGCAAAAAGTCCGATACCAGGCTTCGGAAGCCTGGAACATCGAATACGGTGGTCACTACGCGGCCACTTCGGAGTACAGTCGTTACGACCGGCTGATCCGCTACCGGCGAGGAACGCTTCGCTCCGGGGAATGGAATTATGGTCCGCAGGTTTGGATGATGCATCATCTGCAGGCATCCTATCAGGGAAATCATGCGTTGCTGGATGATCTCCAATGGAGTTTGGCCTATCAATTTTTTAAAGAAAGTCGCGAAGACCGTGATTTGAATGATGCCGTCCGTCACATTCGGGAAGAGCAGGTAGATGCCTGGTCGCTGAATGCAGATGCTTCCAAAACATTTGGATCAAAACATACTTTGCAATACGGAGCCGAATGGCTGTGGAATGGAGTGACCAGTCTGGGAAGTGAACGGAACATCCTAACCAATAGTGAGGAAACGGGCCCATCCCGGTACCCGGATGGTTCGACCTGGCGTTCATTGGGGTTGTACTTGACGCACCGTTTTCAATGGCAGGAAAATTGGGTTTTGCGCTCGGGTCTGCGCTATTCCAACTATGGCATCGATGGCATGCTGGACACCCGGTTTTACCCATTCCCTGTGACAGACATCCACAATCAATCCGGTGCGATAACCGGCAGCATTGGTGTGGTATATAATCCAACCCCGACCTGGCAGCTTTTTACGAATCTCTCGACGGGCTTCCGGGCGCCCAATATCGATGACATTGGTAAGGTGTTTGATTCCGAACCCGGATCGGTCGTCTTGCCAAACCCTGCGCTGAAAAGCGAATACCTCTACAGCATTGACGTGGGTACGGCAGCGGTGATCGGTTCCTTTCTTAAATTGGACCTGACAGCCTATTACAATTACCTGGACGGCGCGATGGTCCGACGGAATGCTCTGTTTAATGGTCAGGACAGCATCGTTTACGATGGGGAATTGAGCCAGGTACAAACGATTCAAAATGCAGCGAAGGCCACCGTTTTTGGCATCCAGGTTGGGGGTGAAGCCGATCTGGCACCAGGATGGTCCCTCCTGACCCATATCAATTTTCAGCAAGGAGAAGAGGAATTGGACGATGGATCTACCGCGCCTTTGCGTCATGCGGCCCCCATGTTTGGTGTGGCCAGGTTGCGTTATGAGCGTAAACAGTTCCGTGCCGAGCTTTATTCGGAATTTAACGGTAAGGTGTCCAATGCCAACCTGGCTCCTTCGGAACAGGAAAAGGATTACATCTATGCCCCCGATGCCAATGGTAACCCTTATTCACCGGCGTGGATGACCTTGAATTTGAAAGCAAGTTACTCCTTTGCCCACCGGGTAGTCCTGCAGGCTGGATTAGAAAACATCCTTGATAAACGTTACCGGCCCTATTCTTCCGGAATCAGTGCTCCGGGAAGGAATCTGATTCTGGCAATACGATGGAGGATTTAAGGAATGTTGAATGGTGAATGTTGAAGGGTGAATGCAGACAGTGCAATTCTTAGGAATATGCACCTCAATGGTTACTTTCGTTGGTACTCCTTGTTGGTAAGGGCAAGGAGTACCTTTTCATCCTGATGTTTAAATTTAAATTTCAAACCGGTATGCGTCTCATTCTGATGTCTGCACTTGTTCCTTTTTTTCTTTTACCGGCACTCCACGCACAACGATTATCCTGGCGGGACATCCTGCAAAGGCTGGAGTCGGAACGACCGGAACCTGATTTTGTCTATCCGTATGCTCAGGAAGACACCTTGCAATTTGGTGAATTATGGTTGCCAAAGTCCAAGGGTTCTCATCCGGTGATCGTGCTGATCCACGGAGGCTGTTGGCTTGATCAATATCCGGGGGTGGAATTGGTTTATTACATTGCTAATGACCTGCGAAAACGAGGCTTTGCTGTTTGGAATCTCGAGTACCGGCGCATCGGCTATCCGGGAAGTGGCTATCCGGGCACCTTCACCGATGTGGCACAGGGAATGGATTTTCTCAGGACTATCGCTGAACGACATCAATTGGACCTTAGCCGGCTGATCACCATGGGCCATTCGGCAGGTGGACATCTGGCACTTTGGTTGGCATTGAGGTCCAAATTGTTGCCAACCAGCCCATTATATACAGCGAACCCTTTACCGGTGCATGCCGTAATCAGCCTGGCAGGCATCGGAGATTTGGCTTATTTTGATCATTTTGGCGCGCCTGCCTGCGGTGAGGAGACCGTTGATCAGCTGATCGATTGGCAACACCGCGGAAAGGAAGAGGCCCTGGAGGACACCTCTCCGGATCGTTTGTTGCCTTTTGCCGGAAAACAATACATTGTACATGGAGTGTTTGATGCCGCGGTACCCCCTTTTATCGGATTGCATTACAACGATCAATCAGAGGCAAAACATCAAGAAACAGAATTGGTAATCATTCCAAATGCCGGACATTTTGACATCATCGTGCCCTGGACGGATGCTTGGAAAAAGATCCTCAAATTGGTGGATGAATCCCTTCCGAAGTAATTTTTTCCTGGTTAATCCCCACTAACTTTAAGTATTTTCCTGGTGATCGCCCCCAGCTGATTTGAACATTTCAGGAAGTAAACACCGGAGGGCAAATCAGGCAAGTTCCACATTAGCTGGCCGGAAACAGGCGCTCGCAGATTAGCAAGGAGCATTCCATCAACGGTCCAGATCGATAACTTGCAAGCGGGCCAATCCTCGGGAATGCGTATGGAAAATTGCTCAGAAAACGGATTGGGGTGAATTTGAAACCTTTCCGGCAACAGGCTTCGGGTGCCTGAGGTTTCCTGACATAATACACTGACTTCAAATTCAGCATTGGTCATCGGCCGGTCAATTGTTTCCACATTTAGGGAAATATCTTTTGAAGTAATCCAAGTTAATTCCTGGAGCGGCATGTTTAATTCATCAATTTGATATGTAAAATTCCAGGAATTACAAAAAGGCTGCAAATCGGAGTCTAAGCGAAAAAGGTATATGTTATAGGGTGTTGGTTGTGAATTTGGCGCACCACTGAGTAAATTGATGCCCGATTCGGCATCGAAACTTCGTATTGGAATACTGCCTGAAGAGAAAAAATTGATACCGCCCAGCCAACTGCCGGCGCTGGTTAACTTATTCAGATCCCCAACGCCTCCGGTGAATAACAGGTCGTGATTGCTCGTGCTATATATTCCCCGTAGGTAAAGTCCATCCAGCGCATGACTCCAGGTGATGTTCCCATTGCCATCCATTTTGATGATTCCGGTAGAGGTAGGTTGCTGATTTTCCAACCCGATGATGATATCGGTTCCATCCGTAGCCAGGGAAGTCACTTGCTGATTTCCGTCGCCACCCAGAGACCATGATTTGACCATGGATAGATCGGTATTTAACAAGGTGATAAATCCCTCACTGAGGATGGATGAGTCACTGGAATGAACGGAGCCGGTGATGACCAGATTGTTACCGGACATTCTGATTCTTGTTGGATAGGTATAATCATATTTGTGAAATTGTAGGGCACGGTTTGGAACCAGATTGCCATCCGGTTTGATGGCGAATAGTATGCCATGGGTATCGTCAAAATTTCCAACCATCCAGATTTGTTGGTCTTGCAGGACGAAGTCGACCATTTTCAGACTTAGGGTTCCGGCTGAAATTGATCGTTGCCAGACGACATTCCCTTGATCAGAAAATTTCACCAGGATAATGGTATTTCCGTCATTCCCTCCGGCAAGAAAGTCACCGTCGGGCAATTTCAGGATGCGAAGAAAGTCGACAATTAAATTGGGTGATTGCATCTGAAACCCCCATTCCCAGGTTCCATCCGACGAAAATTTGCCTAGTAGTCCCTGCCGGTTTGCATTGCCAAAATCAATATTGCCTGCTAAAACAATTGAATGGTCAGGCCCTTCTGCCAGCGCGTTCAAATAGGTATTGTTTTGGACAGGGAAGGTGTAAGCGGCATTCTGAGCGGAAGATATTACCCCCTGCATACATAGGAAAAAACAGAAGTTGGAAATGGAAAGGAGGTGTATTTTCATGGTGTAAGGTATTTACTAGAAAAATACTAAAACCGTTGATTGTCAAATGGATATTAACAATTTATTTGACGGAATCGGGTACCGAAAATGCAAAAAATGGTCAAGCGCATTGGCAAGGTAGATTGAACACCGATCGCTCCGAATTATTAACCGGATTATTTTCATCATGAAAGTCCCGGATGATCATTTAGCTGCCAACGAGTTGTCAGGGCATAGTTTCTTATCTTGCTACGGTAAATATTCAAATCCTTTTTCGTTGGCATGAAAGCATACTTTATTTTTATTGGACTGGCCATACTTTCATTTGATTGTCATGCTCCTGCCAAACAACGTCCTCCCAACATCATTTACATCCTGGCTGATGATTTGGGTTATGGAGAACTGGGCTGCTATGGCCAACAAATGATCGAAACGCCCAATTTGGATCGCCTGGCACGGGAAGGCATGCGCTTCACCGACCATTATGCCGGTGCCCCGGTTTGTGCGCCATCCCGGTGCGTATTGCTTACCGGACAGCACGGAGGGCATGCGTTCATCCGGGGCAATGACGAGTGGAGGGAACGTGGTCCGGTCTGGGATTATGTCCAAGCCGTTCAGGACCCGAACCTGGAGGGGCAGCGTCCCTTATCGCCGGATTCGGTATTAATTCCGGAATTGCTCAAACAAGCCGGATATGTCACCGGAATGATCGGTAAATGGGGACTTGGCGCACCGCTCACCGACGGCATTCCCAATAATCAGGGTTTTGATTTTTTCTATGGATACAATTGCCAGCGGCAAGCGCATAATCTCTATCCTCCGTTTCTTTGGAAAGATACCGTGAAAGAATGGTTGCATAATCAGGTAGTGGCCCCGGGTACCCGGTTGGCAAATGGTGCGGACACCCTGGACATTCGCAGCTATGATTTATACCATCAATCAGATTATGCACCGGAAAGAATGCATGAACAAGCCATTCATTTTATGCGGACGCACAAGGACCAGCCTTTCTTCCTTTATTATGCTTCACCGCTCCCTCACCTTCCTCTGCAGGCTCCGGATAACTGGGTGCAACACTACGTGGACAAATTTGGAAATGAACCGCCTTATACCGGTCGTCAGGGTTATTTTCCCAACCGGTATCCACATGCGGCCTACGCCGCGATGATCAGTTATTTGGATGAGCAAGTTGGAGACCTGATGAGTTGGCTGATAACATTAGGTTTGGAGCAAAATACCCTGATCATTTTTTCGAGTGACAACGGACCAACCTATACGGGTGGAGCGGATACCGAATTTTTTGATAGTGCAAAACCTTTCAAAACGAATTATGGCTATGGGAAAGGATTTGTCCACGAGGGCGGTATCCGGGTACCCATGATCGTCCGGTGGCCGGGACATGTTGCACCAGGCTCAACCAGCCATTTGCCCTGCGCATTTTACGACGTTCTTCCAACCCTGTGTGACGTAGCCGGGGTGCCGGTAGATACCTATACCGACGGCATCAGCTTCCTGCCCACGTTGCTGGGAAAGAAGGACGAACAAAAAAAGCACGATTACCTGTATTGGGAACTGGCAGAATATACCGGTCAGCAAGCCGTTCGCATGGGGAAATGGAAAGGCATCCGGGATAATTTGCTGAACGACAGTCTGCACATTGCTCTCTTTGACCTGGAAGCTGACCCGCAGGAATTGCATGATGTGGGGAAAGAACATCTGGACATCCTGGATCAAATTCAACGAGCCATGGAAGAAGCCCATATTCCGGCGGCGACTGACCGCTTTCGCTATGCGGTATTGGGTGAATCAAAAAAATCAGAATAACCGTACGCATTGGTGGTTCGCTTCCG
>JAGQXC010000135.1 GCA_020436785.1 Saprospiraceae bacterium
GGTATCCAGGGCATGTGTTGCAGCATGTAAAAGGTATGGACGCCAATCAGGTACCCGGTTTTGGCTTTAGCAACCTTTCCTCCCAGGGCTTCTGCGATGACCTGATGGCCAAAGCATACACCAATGCATTTTTTCCCTGAATCGCGGATCGCTGTCACGAAATCTTTTAATTGGTGGATCCAGGGGAGGTCATCGTACACCGAGTATTTGGATCCGGTGATGACGAAAGCCTCGTAGTCGTTGATGGGAGGAAAATTTTCGTCGCACACATACCAGGGATCAAGTTTCAGTTCAGGCAACATTTTTGAGAACATGGCCGGATAATCTCCATGTTCCGGCACCAGTTCGGCGAGTACATGGTCGCAGACCAGTAGAGCCGTTTTCACGAGGTACGGATTTTTAAATGAAAGGACTTGGGCCGGGTGAGGTGTTCATACCCCAGCTTCGAAAGCGTACATCCTTTACCGGAATTCCTGACACCGGTCCAGGCCAGCTCGGGATCCAGGTAATCGCAGCGATTCATGAACCAGGTACCGGTAGTGATGCGATCTCCGGCAATCAGTGCCCTTTCGGTGTTGCTGGTCCAGATGGAAGCGGTCAAACCATAAGGGCTGTCATTCATCAGGCGGATGGCTTCCTCATCGTCCTGTACAGGCATGATGCCGATCACCGGGGCAAAACTTTCTGTCCACATAATGTCCATCTGGTGGTTCACCTCCGTCAATACCTGCGGGGCCAGGTAGGGTAGGGGTAAATCTGGAAAGTCCCCGGCCTTCAGATGTGGATGGGCTCCTTGGCGGATGGCTGCAGCGATTTGTTCCTGTGCCTGTCTTGCATTGCGAATGCGCACCATGGGCCCAAGCGTTGTGGCGGGGTCCAATGGGTCACCAAGAAGGTACCTCTTGGTTAAAGCGACAAAATCCCGGACAAAATCCTGGTAAATCTCTTTTTGTACATAAATGCGTTCGATGGCACAGCAAGACTGTCCGGAATTGAAGAAAGCCCCGTCAACTACATTTTCGACGGTATAATCCCAGTCGGCGTCAGCGCAGATGTAGGCTGGATCTTTACCGCCCAATTCCAGGCCGGCGGTGATGAAACGTTGACCGGCAGCTGCCTGAATGGCCTTACCACCCTCCACCGAACCGGTGAAGGCGATGTAGTCGATGGCGGGATTGGCAATAATCCCGGCAACCTGGTCATGGGTGAGGTGTAAATATTGGAAAACACCATCCGGTAAACCTGCGGCCTGAAAAGCTTCCAGGTATCGTTCCGCGCAGAGTGCTGTCTGTTCGGCATGTTTGAGTAGGACGGTATTCCCGGCCAGGAGAGCCGGTAGGATGACGTTGACGGAGGTAAGATACGGGTAATTCCAGGGTGCCAGCACCAGAATGGTCCCCAGCGGTTCACGGCGGATGAAACGTTGGAATCCCTCCATCTCCCGGACAGGGATGTCTTGTAAGACCAAAGGCGCCATGGCCATCATGCTGCGGGCGCGTTCCTGCATGCCTCCCCGGATTTCGTTAGGTGTATAGCGGATAGGCCGACCCATCATCCGCGTAAGTTCTTCACCCCACGCATCGGCATGATCGACAAAATAATCGATGGCCCGTCCGCAGATGGCTATGCGTTCGGTGAGGGGTACCTGTCGCCAGGGTTCCTGCATTTGTTCGGCTTTGGCCAGGGCCTTTTCCAGGTCCCGGGAGGATGCGTAGGACCGTTCAGCGAAGATGGTCCCATCGCCGGGACTGATGATCTGAAAGCCGTTTGCGTTGGTTGCAGTCATCATTCCGGAGTTACGTAGGCAGCGGTAATCCCGCCATCGATCAATAGTTCAGCGCCGGTCATGAAGGAGGAATCCTCGGAGGCGAGAAAAAGCGCCGCTTTGGCGATTTCCTCGGCTTCTCCGAAGCGTCCCATGGGAATATGAACCAATCGACGTTGCTTTTTGGCTTCCGTATTCAGGAATTTCATCAATAATTCGGTGCGTAAAGGTCCCGGGCAGAGGGCATTGACTCGTATGTTTTCGCGGGCATGGATGACGGCCAGCTCGCGGGTCATTGACAGCACGGCACCTTTGCTGGTGGTGTAAGCGATCTGGGCGGTGGCAGCGCCAAGACGGGCTACAAAGGAAGCGACGTTGATGATGGAGCCTCCTCCGGCACGCCGCAAAGCAGGGATGCCATATTTGCAACCCAGCCATACACCCTTTACATTGATCGCCATGGTACGGTCCCAGGTGGATTCTTCGGTCGTCTCGGCTGTATCGTCGTGGGCATCCATGATGCCTGCATTGTTGAAGAGGATATCCAACCGGCCAAATGTGGACTCGGTTTCTCCCACCATCTGTTCACAGTCGGCAGCCTTGGCAACGTTGGCATAAACGAATGCGGCCTGTCCCCCCTGTTGGCGGATGACATCCACCAGCGCCTCACCACCCGGCTTGTCGACGTCGGCGATCACGACCTGGGCGCCCTCCTGAGCAAACAATAAAGCAGATGCTTTCCCGATGCCGCTGGCGGCACCGGTGATGAGGGCGACTTTGTTTTCCAATCTCATCATTTCAAA
>JAGQXC010000136.1 GCA_020436785.1 Saprospiraceae bacterium
CCACTCACCTTGTATACCATGTTTCTGCTTTTCCTCGCATCACTCCATTGCGATTTGGGCTTGTTACTTTTGGTAAACAGGAACAATGACATACAAGCCAGGGTGATAAAGAATAACCCTGCACTGGTGAGGTGAATGGCGTTGTGAATTTTAACATCCAATATGGAGGCCACCATGCTTTGTCCTGGGTAACCGTCAATGATGTTGGTAGGAAATACCGCTACCATCAAACTGAAGAACCCTGCTGCATTGGCAGCATAGCTGTCCATCTTGTTGTAGCCCTTGTAGGTAAACAGGAACAATGACACGGCACACAATACGCCCACAAAAGCTTCACGCATGTTGGTGAAGTAGTAGTGGCTTATCGATGGTTGTAATGCTGTTCTGTTGAGGAGCAGTCCGCCCCACCAGAGCAAAAAAGGAAGTGCTACACCCAGCACTCCGATGGCCCTGCGTGTGGCTCGAAAGGAAATCACCTCAGGGATGTCGCTGCGTTCCCTGGTGAGGTAGTGGGTCACTTCTCGAATATCCATCATTTGGTTGGTGGTTATTGAATAACTGCCAGTCTGCTATAACCCATAAAACGGGGCAAATGAAAAGAGTGCCCGGGAAAGCCATAATAAAGTTGCAAAAATCCGAGGAAAATCACAACATCAAATCAATGGCCTTCGTAAATAAGTTGGTTTTCCGTAGCGCAAAGGGAAATATTTTTATGGCTGCAAGGAGGTTTTGTATGGGCGCATACTAAAAAAATAAAAACTAATTACCCCTGGATCCATATGGGATTTACGCCTGTTCGCCAATGGGTTCATTACAAAATATATGCATCTCAAGGTTCGTGAGGACACGAACCTTGGATGAATTTGTAACTGTGTACCACACATTAGGACATTGACCATCCCAAATAAGGCATTACAGTAGGGATATTATCCATATTTTAAGGTTATCCGGGCCTGAAGCCCAATTAATGCAACTTTTGGGATGGATTTACACTAGAAAATGCGATTTTTAAAGTTAACCTTAGCCAAACCCTGCTGTAATATGACCTTTCGCCCGCTTTTAAAATTCAACCTAATCGTTGGGGCCATTCTGTTATTCACTTTAGCCAGCAGAACAGCCTGTTCACAAACGGTAAGTGCTACTGACCTTGGTACAAGCAATGTTGATATATATAAAACCTTCAGACAGGAAGTTTACGGCTTTAGGATCTCATCGACCGGAGGCAACTCCACGCTCACGGCTTTAACCACCCAACCTACCGCGGGCACATATACCACCGCGGATATCATCGACTTTGAATTGTATTTTAATACAGTGGACAACTTTGCCTCGGCTTCATTGGTAAGCACCTCCGGGTTATCCGCAGGCTCAGGTGAAGTCATCAACTTTAATAGCTTTGCCCAGCTGATTGCAGATGATGGCTTCGATAAATATTTCTATATCGCTGCCAATGTTGCCCCCGGTGCAACATTGGGGAACACATTCAGCATCCCATTTTTTGACGTTAGTAATTTTACTTTTTCAAAAGCCGTTGTTTTTAGTGGTTCATCACTCGGTCCATCCGGAACAAAAACAATTCAAGACCAGTATCCTTTTATCACCACCTGGAAAACGGACAACCCGGGAACTTCCAATGATGACCAGGTTACCATTCCGACAACGGGTACTGGTTATTTTTTTAATGTCGATTGGGGCGATGGGATGACCGATACGGATGTGACCGGTGACATTACCCACACCTATGCCACACCGGGCACTTACACGGTTTCCATCACCGGGGCGTTCCCGAGGATTTATTTTAATGCAGCAAGCTACCGGCCTGACAAGGACAGCCGCAAGCTGCTTACCGTAGAGCAATGGGGCAATATTGGCTGGGCCTCTATGGCCAGTGCATTTAGTGGCTGTGTTAACCTGAGGATCAATGCAGTTGACGCACCAGATCTTACCAACGTAACCAGCATGAGCGAGATGTTTTACGAAGCTTCCGTGATGGATGATAACATTAATCATTGGAATGTAAGCAATGTCACTAGTATGTTTCGTACGTTCAACAATGCTGAAGCATTTAACCAGCCACTTGACGGGTGGGATGTCAGCAATGTCACCGACATGACGGACATGTTCGCATATGCGAGCTCATTTAACCAGAACATCAGTAGCTGGATAGTGGACAACGTACAATATATGTCGAGTATGTTTGCAGGAGCCAGCTCCTTTAACCAGAATATAGGTGGGTGGAACATCAGTCAGGTCACCTCACTCGACCAAATGTTTGCTTACGCAGTGACCTTTAATCAGGACGTCAGTGGATGGAATACCATCAATGTCTCAGACATGAATGGTGTTTTTGATGGTGCCGCATCTTTCAATCAGGATATCAGCACATGGAACCTGACCAATGTTAC
>JAGQXC010000137.1 GCA_020436785.1 Saprospiraceae bacterium
AATGTGGATGTCGAACAAACACGATTGCTAATGGATGAAGATCCGGCCATTAAGGAAAAGATTTTGACTTATGAAGTACATCCCACCCGCAGTTTCCCCGGGGATGGATTACCATTCCCGGATCAACAACCAACATTGGATAAATAAAAATCATTGATCATATCGTGGAAAATGATTCATTAGAATACCGGATGGAGAACATCAATCCCATCCTCCGGGTGGAGAACATGAGCCGCAGCCTGGCCTTCTATGTCGATATCCTGGGATTCACCAATGCGGAATGGGGGGATCATGCATTTACCAATGTCCGTAAGGACCGGTGCAGCATTTACCTGTGCCAGGGTGCTCAGGGCCAGGCGGGTACCTGGGTCTGGATGGGATTTGCCGGTGACATCCATCGTCTTCATCAGCAACTGATGGAACGAGGAGTGGCGATCCGGATGGAGCCGAGGAATTTTCCCTGGGCCTATGAAATGCATGTGCTCGATCCGGACGGACATGTTCTGCGTTTTGGCACCGATCCAAACGAAGAGGAACCTTATGCCCAATCGTTTTAGGATTCCGCAAACGTATTTTAATAAAGCTACTTAATTATCAATCCAAGTAGCGACATTCGTATTATGATAAGTTTCATTCGTTATCTCATCGCAGGATGGTTCCTGGTCCAGGCCGGGATGAATCACCAGCTATCCGGGGATCCCCAAATCGTTTATCAATCCGATCAACTGGTCATCACGCGGTTGACCGATCACACCTACCTGCACACCTCCTACCTGCAAACGAATAGCTGGGGGAAAGTGGAATGCAACGGGATGATCGTCACCGATAACCAGGAAGCGATCGTCCTGGATACACCGGTGGATGATAAAAGTTCCAATGAACTCATCGAATGGATCGGTTTGACACTGCATTGCAAGCTGGTAGGGGTGGTTCCTACACATTTTCATGAGGATTGTCTGGGTGGTCTCAATGCTTTTCATGAATTGGACATTCCGTCCTATGCGAATGTAAAGACCATTGAGCTTGCCCAATCCAAAGGGTATGCCCTGCCTGAAAATGGATTCACCGACAGCCTGAGTTTAAAAGTAGGAACGACCAGGGTGTACCTCAATTTTCCCGGAGAAGGGCATACCCGGGATAACATTGTGGCCTACTTTCCGGTTGACGACGTATTATTTGGCGGCTGCCTGATCAAAACCCTGAAAGCCGGCAAAGGGAATTTGGAAGATGCCAATCTTGAAACCTGGTCGGAATCCGTCGAAAAGGTTGCCTCAACATACCCCAATGTCCGGATTGTCATCCCCGGTCATGGCAAAACGGGAGGCAAAGAATTGCTGGAATACACCGAGACACTTTTTAAGAAAAATAATTGAGACTTTCCTATGCCCGTATTCAATTTAGCGAATGAAATCCAGGGCACCTGGTGGCTGGAGTCCCGGGTGGATGTTACCGTAACCGGCACTCGCGTTATCGATCCGACACTTGGAGAGGATCCCATTGCTATTCTGGTGTATGCCGGTGATCATTTTGCCGCTCAATTCATGAAAAGAGACCGCACGGAGGCGACCATTTCCCAAATAACTACCGCCGGCCTAAACAACACGGCTGCAGTCGGCGGTTACGACGCCTATTTTGGAACGTTTCGGGTGGATAAGGATACTTCGTTGGTTGCTCATACCCTGATCGGCTCCATCAATCCATCAAATATCGGCTTGACGGTTCAGCGCCAGCTAACCGTTGAAGGTGGGAAGCTGATCATTAGACTGGATACCACAACTTCCGATGGTAATCCCATAGTCCGGACACTAACCTGGAACCGACTCTCGTAAAGCATTTAATATTCTTACCATTTGCCTGATAAAAATCTCCTTGACTTCCGGAATGTGTAACTGGATAAATATCTCCTTAGAACCGACTTTAAGTAGGTTGGAAATGGCTATCTTCTGTCATGGAAAAAGCATACCGCAATCTCGGATTCCTATTCCTTCTGCTGCTGCCGCTTACTTTCCTGGGTTTTTATAAAACCTATTTCATCCATTTTCCCCAATTCAGTGATCAGATCACGCCTTTTATGCACAGCCATGCCGCCATTGCCTGCGTCTGGATAAGTATGTTGATTGCACAGCCTTTGTTCATACGTTATCGAAAACTCAAATGGCAACGACGAATTGGGAAATGGTCCTATTTCGTATTTCCGTTGTTGATCCTTTCTTTTATTCCCCAGGTCATCCGAATGGTAAAAACCGACCGAGCGATAGAAGTCTTCTTTCCGGCTGCGGATGCTGCTTTGCTGATCCTGTTTTACAGTCTGGCGATTTATTATCGTAAGAAGCAAGCCCTGCATATGCGGTATATGATCGGCATAGCAATCGTGTTTCTCGGTCCGACCATTGGACGCATCGGGCCCACCTTGCTTGGTTGGTCCGGTAATTTCACGTAATACACCCAGTATGCAATTACAATTTTCCTTTTGACCGGATTGATGCGACTGGATCAAATGCACGGAAAAAAATTCAATCCTTATCTGATCATTGGCCTGGGCTATGCCGTACATTTATTGGTTTTCAGTGCATTGTTTATCTGGATGTAAACCACTATAAGGGTCCGCCGTTTTCATCCTATTATCTATTTTAGTTCCACAGTCAATTTCAATTCTTATGACTTCAAGTTCTTCTTTTACGCTAATTTTATCATTCATTCTGACAGGACTATCTGCCAATCAATCCTATGCTCAGAAGGAGCTGATCAGTAACCCAGATCGTGTATCTATTCATACGGAAGATATTGATCTGTTCTGGAAGGTATTTGATGCATCCCAACCCAAATTCAGTGCTGACCAATTTAATAAGGACTATTTGGAAAAAGGAAGTGACGGGCTAAAAGGCTTCATTCCTATGCGAATCCAAAGTGGTAAGCACTTGAAAAAGACGGTTTATAAAAATCTTGAATATTATAAAAATATACGTTCCACGACTCTGGCCATCGACGGCAATAAAAAGATACTACAGGGTTATTTTAAAAAATTAAAGGCACTCTATTCCCCCGCCGTTTTTCCAGAAATCTATTTTGTAATTGGGGCCATGAATACGGGTGGCACCACTTTTTCCGGAGGACTGATTATCGGAGCCGAAATGTTTGGAAAGGCTAATGGTAATTTTTCACCACGACTTCCTCTGGAGGACATGGATTTAACGGTGGTGCATGAGCTCATCCATTATCAACAAAATTACATTCATGATCAAAGTTTGCTGGCGCAATCCATCCGGGAAGGCACAGCCGATTTCTTTTGTGAATTAGTGACCGGCAAACACCTCAATGAAGCGATGTACAGGTATGGTGATCAGCATGAAAAAGATTTATGGGAAGAGTTTCAGCGAAAAATGACCGAAAACAATTGGTCGCCGTGGCTGTATGGAAACAAGGACGATTCACGTCCCAGGGATCTTGGGTATTGGATGGGTTATAAAATTGTAAAATCGTATTACGAGCATGCTGCAGACAAAAATCAGGCAATAGTTGATCTTTTGAATATTTCGGATTTCAATAAAATACTTTCTCAAAGTGGTTACATGGGCGGAGCCAATTAAAGACAAATAAATATTCCTTTTATTTTCCCGGTTATTGCTATTTATGACGTACTTGCAATACCTGTTAATGCCTAATTAAAATTCAGATTACCCTTCCGGTGGTTTCCAATTTTCGAATTTACTGTAAAATAATAAAAGGCAACGTCTTCCAATCCGCAGCGGTTTGAACAGCCAGGGTGTATAATCCGGGATTTAATTGATTTAATTCAAAAAATTCTTCGTATTCATGGACTGGGCCAACATCCCGGCTGCTAACCAAGGCACCCTGGGGGTCGTAAATACGTAATTGGGAAGGTATGGCCTCATTGAGTTCAACGTGCAACCGGAATACACCCTGGTTGGGATTAGGCATCATCCGGACGGTAAGAATCTCCTTTTGCGGAATGATCACCGGCAAATCAAATCCAGCGGTATCGGTATAAGCCACGACCTGCTTTTCCACGGTGACCGAACAGGCTCCTTTCCATGCCACCAGCCGAACAAGAATGGTATCCGGTTGTGAAATTAGAAGACTTAACTGGTTCAGATTTTGGGCCTGTTTCTCAGCAGCGCCATCGTATTCCCAGCGGATACTGTCCGGTACCGGCCAGCTATTTTCTACGGCTATAAAAGGTTGCCCGGCGATTACCTGTTGCGGGATTAAAAAACTGGCTTCAAAATACTGATCCAGGGCATTGACATGAATGCTGTCCACGGTTTCACAACCCTCCCGGGTCGCGGTAAGGTAATACACACCCGGCATGCCAAGGACAATCGCAGGCGATTCCGCCATGAAGGATCCCGGTCCTCTCCAGGAATATTGCCAGGAGGTGTCCAGTTGCAGCTTTACCTGCTCGCCGGAGCAAATGGTATATGCTTTGGGTTCGATGACCGGGCCCGTTGACTCCGGTTCGGGAATGGCCACCTCATGGTTTTGAAAGCAATATGGACCGGCAATTCTGATTGAATAAATTCCCGGGTCCAGAAAATCAGCCCATAAACCTTTTTGTCCTGTTGACCAGGTGACCGTTACCGCATCCGACGACACACCCTCCAGATGGATGCGCATCGCCCCCGAGGCGGGCTTTCCGCAAAGGGGTCGGTAAATGGTATCCACCACCACGACCCACGAGGGTTCCGGAGCGGTGAGGTTCAGTGAATCTGCCAGTAAAGCAACGCATTCACCTTCCCGGTAAGCGATCGAATAGGTACCTACCCCGAGGTTGGGGAAATCGGGCTCCAAAAAATGATTCTGCTGCTGATTAAGCATAAAATAACCCGGGTAGTCGCCCGTGTAATTGATACGAATGTTACCATCCTGAACCTGGCAGCTAGACGGTTGAACGACCTCAAATCCAGCAGGCACCGGAATATCAATGACCGAAACCACCAATTGAGTCAGACTGTCACATCCCCACCGGTTGGAAGTGTGATGATAATAATTTCCCGGGCCGGCAATTTGTTGCCCTTCCCATTGGAAAGCGGTACCGGGACACAGATCGGCATAAAGAACCGCCTGCAACGAATCCTGGCTGAATCCAACGAGCACCTGATCCTGATAAGTACATCCCAAAGCATCGGTCAAAGCATAGGTATAGGTGCCAGCCGGCAAGTTCTGCCGGAATAATCCATTGCCTCCATCCTCCCAGGTAATGCCATAAGGTCCTGGTCCATTTAAAGGAGTCAGCAGGATGCTGCCATCGGCTGCCTGGGGACAACTGGCTTCGAAAAGCTCAACCTGCAGGCGTAGTCCGGCGCATTTTTCGGTTTCCGAGGGTACTACCACCTCATCATGGGTTGTACAATGATTACCATCCTCGACGATAAATGGCCACATCCCGGATCGTAAACCTTCCCGGATCAAGCCGGTATCCTGGTCAGACCAGTATACAGCGTAAGGCGGTGTACCTCCCTGTACGGTCAGGTGAATTGCACCATCTGCCAGCGACGTATCTGTGGCAGGGATCACAACAACCTGATAAGTCAGTGGCTCGGGCCTGGCTACCTGAATGACCTGGGTCGAGGAGCAACCATCCGGGGTAGAAAGGGTCACCTTATGGGGCCCGGATAGCAATCCGGTCAGGGTAAACGGTGCATCCAGGGAATACACCAGACTGTCATCAAGGGCAAGGGTGTAGACCAAGCCTGTCTGAATCAATACGTCAATCTGCCCATCGGTTGCCTCCGCACAGGATGTTGGATGCGACTCCAGGCTGAAAGTGGTGGCACACCGATAAGGTTTAATTTCAAAAATGCACGAAGCACTGCAGGAATCGGCTTGGCTAACGATCACCTGATAATTTCCGGGGCTCAGGCCTTGAATAGGAACCGAATCGAGTGAAGTTTCCCAGCGTAGTGTGTCCGCTCCGTACAATACGACCTGGACAGGCTCATCCCGGCCTTGCCAGGTTAGCCTTACCGCACCGTTGTTTTGTTGCCAGCCGGTTTCGTCCTGGAGCACCTGACACGTCACCTCCAGGAGTTCCGGCGGTTGAATTTCTACACCTATTGTGTCCCTGCAGCCCCGAAAATCAGTGGCAATAATGCGATAACTACCTGGCAGTAAATCGAATGACTGGCTAACATTGCCCGGATCGACCGGCCCGTTCCAAAAATAGTTCACGGGATCCAGAGCCTGGCTGGTGGTAATTGTAACCTGCCCATAGGGTTGATGACAGTCCGGTTGTGTGAGCCCGGCATTTATTTGCATGGTACATTCGAAAGGAGGCACCGAGGTGGCACATTGCGTGATGCAGCCCCGTGCATCGGTCACCACAAGGATGTAATCGCCGGCCGTCAGCCCGCCGATCAGTTGTTCTCCTTCCGCAATAACCGACTGGCTGCCCTGGTGCAGTCCCGATGTATAGTCAACTCGATAGGGTGCCGTGCCTCCTGACAATCTGAGGGCAATAACCCCGTTGTCTCCTTCAAAAAAATTCACCGGAAAATAGAGTGCACAGCTTAATTGCAGGGCAGGCGGATCCTGTATCAGAAAACTGGTATCGAGGGAACAGCCCAGGGCATCGCTGGCCGTCAAGCGATAGCTACCAGGTGACAATCCCGTATAAGGAGGCTTATTCCAGCGGTTGGATCCATTGGTCAAAGCCCATAGGACCTCTCCTTGTCCACCCGAGGTTAGAACGTGCAGCGATCCATCCTGCCCTCCCGGACAGGAGGGACCGGTGATCTGCAGGTTAGCCCAGGACAACGTACATGGAACATCCGGTATGGTCAGGGTACAAGATTGTTGACACCCATCCTGATCGACCAGTAGCAGGTCGTAGTCCCCTGCCGGCAGATTGGTAATGCTTGCCGAACCCGTTTGGTTTAATGTTTTGCTGCCATTTTGTAAACCTGACCAGTACAACCGGTAAGGTGAAGCACCTCCCGAAAATTGGATTCCTGCCTGGCCATCGGAAGCGCCAACCCGCGACACGCCGGAAATGGCCTGACAGGTCAGATCCAATGGAGCTTTTGAGGCGATGACCATCGTCTTTGTTTCCGTACAACCGATGGCATCGGTGACGGTAAGCCGGTAAGTTCCGGGCAGAGGCTGATTAATTGTGGGTGAATTTCCGGGATTTGAGGGGCCACTCCAGGCATACGTGTAGGGGCCATAAGCGTTGACAGGGATGACGGACAGCGCTCCGGATGGAGTACCGTCGCAGTTAGGAACCGGAATCTCAGTGGCCACTTCAATGGTACACCGGGGTATGTAGAATTGAAGGGCCTGCTGACAGCCAAACCGGTCAAATAAATAAGCGGTATGATACCCTTCCTGCCCCTGGTAGGCATACGTATTCAAGGTTGATTGATTCGAAAAAACATAGCCTGGTGAAGGAAATACGTTGAGGTTGTATGGCAATCCACTGGCGACCACCGTGACGTCTGCCCGGCCGGCTGCTTGGGGAGTCACCGGAACAATACCGGAAACCGCCAGTTCAGTGACCGGGGGACATTCGTAGTGGATGATGACGCTACTCATGTGTACGGTATCGTCACCAAATCCAATTCCCAACCCATTGTAATAACCATCCAGCACGTAAGGACCATAAGCCGTCGAAGAAAAGAAAGCCTGGTAGTGCGGAATCAGGCAGTGGCAATCGGTCGTATTGTGAGGGATAAAACTGATGTGTGGTGTATTGATCACTGAAGAGTCAAGGATAAAATGCATGCCTCCGTTATCGATGGAATAGGCGATGACTCCTCCGACAACAATACGCAAATCAGGATCCACAAAATCAAGATACAAATCCATCCCGGCAGCAGAAATGACCGGAACCGATGCAAAAGCATTGCCCTCCACCGATAAGGTATGCGAAATATTCTGAGCTGTGGTCAATAGCGAATACAGGCAGCAGACCCACAGCAGGATGTATTTAGTATGGTTGGCTTTCATCCGGATAGCAATTTGGGCAACTAAAAGATAGGGTTAATATGCCAGGATTTCAAATAAGATTTATTGGCATGCATAAACCATTTGGAACAAGTCGTTTGAGATTAATACCGCACGATGATGCATCACCACACCGCCGGGGAATACCGACCGGAAGGACTACCGGCTCACCGATGGTCAGCAAGGTGGTCGCACAACCGAACAGTTACCAGGAAGAGTCCGCGATTTGCATCTCCAATTCGCAGGAATCCTGGTAATGCATGACGTGGAGAATCGTAAGTTGCCTGGTCCACACCTAAAAGTCAGGACCGCAACATTTTCTAATAAAAAACAATTATTTATTGTTTATCAATAAATATTATACCTTTGTCAAAAGATCTAAAATTCATAAATAGGAGATGAAAAGAACATCAACGACATTCCTTCAGGTGGTTATTGTATTGATCGGTCTTGTGGCACTAGCCCTGTTGATCCGATTACCACTCACCGAAGGAAGAGCAGCCCATCTGGACCTGATCAGCATCTACGCGGACCCATTCATCCTGTATGGATACGCCGCATCCTGCGCGTTTTTTATCGCGTTGTACAAGGCGTTCAAATTACTGGGGTATATCGGACGAAATCAAGTATTCTCACTGCATGCTGTTAAGGCCTTGAGGAGCATAAAGTACTGCGCGATCGTACTTGGTATTTCCATCATTCTTGCCGGTCTCTACATCAAGGTGGCACACCACAAAGACGATGACCCGGCAGGATTTCTCGGCTTGTGTATTTTGACCACTTTTGTTTGTATCGTGGTGGCTACCGCGGCAGCCGTATTTGAAAAAATATTGCAAAATGCCATCGACATGAAATCTGAAAACGACTTAACCATTTGAGCTATGCCGATTATTGTAAACCTGGATGTGATGATGGCTAAGCGAAAAATTTCATTGAATGAACTCTCTGAAAGAGTCAATTTAACCTTATCCAACCTTTCCATCCTAAAGACCGGTAAGGCGAAGGCCATTCGTTTTAGCACTTTGGAAGCAATATGTAAAGCATTGGATTGTCAGCCCGGTGATTTATTGGAATTTGTGGCCGAAGAAGAATAAGATCATACTCCTACCTGGCCATTGATCAGGCAAGTAATGGGTACATTGCATTCGTTTGAACGGATCCGGGATACAAGGGATGATGCACCGGTACTAAAAACCAGGAATTGCGGACCGCCTCCGGATGAAATACTAGTCATTCCATCCCAGTGCCTGGACCATTTTATCGTAGATGGCCGTGTTCTCGTAAATGCCACCGAATCGTTCGGCCCCAGGCCCAAAAGCGAAAACGGGTACCAGGTCTCCGGTATGACCATCCGTGGTAAATTTTCCTTCGATCTTTCCCATTTTTGAACCATAATTGATAGAGAACCCACCGCATTCATGGTCTGCGGTAACGATGACCAGCGTCTCTCCGTCTTTTTCCGCCAGATTGAGGACCCGGCCGATGGCTTCATCAAAATCCAGCATTTCCCGAATGATGTACTGGGTATTATTGGCATGTCCTCCCCAGTCGATCTGACTTCCCTCGATCATCATAAAGTAACCGGTTTCACTGCGGCGCTCCAGGTAACGGACACCTTTATCCGCAGCCAGAGGTAAATAATCCCGTCCCTGGGAGGCGGTAGGAGGATCCTCGTCCGCCGTGAAATAGGCAAATTTCATCTGCTTGTTCAGGACAATCCTACCCAGGTCATTTTGGCGAAAATCGGAGACCGTGTATCCTTTGGACCGCAGCTCCTTCACCAGATCCCGGTCATCCAGCGTCCGGGCGTTAAAAAACTTTTCTCCGCCACCCACGAAATAGTCAATATCGGTTTTCAGGAAATCAACGGCAATGTCTTCGTAATTCTGGCGTAATTTATTGTGTGCAATGAAGGCAGCCGGGGTGGCATGGACAATGGTCGACGTGGCTACCAAACCGGTCGCCATGCCCCGGTCTTCCGCCTGTTCCAGGATGGTGGTCAATGGCAAGCTATCGGTACCCATAGCAATCGCACCATTGTACGTCTTTTGACCACAGGCAAACGCAGTAGCTCCGGCAGCCGAATCGGTGATGAGGTCATTGGCAGAGTAAGCTTTATGCAATCCGATGACCGGAAATCGCTCCAGGTTTAAATGGTTATTATTGGCGTACAATCCTGCCGTAAGCTGGGTAAGGCCCATGCCATCCCCAATTAATAAAACAATGTTCTTGGCACGCTTATGCGTTGAAGTCACCGTGACAGCTGGCTGGGAAGTATGGCATGCCATCAACAGCAACAATCCTATGGTCAAAGGAATTGCTCTCATTCATTTTAAAATAAGTTGCCAAAGTTAGGACTTACACTAAAATAAACCGTTTCCCGGGAGCAGATTTCACGATGCCTTTGAATTCGAGGTGCAACATAACCGTTGCCAGGGTGCTGGATCCCATCCCTGACAGGTAGGCCAGTTGATCAATATCCGCCTGGGGATGCGTCCTGAGTATTTGGTAGATCGCCTCTTCATCCGGCTCCAGGGCTAAAAATAAATTCATCTGTCGCGAAGGTCCGGATTCTTCCTCCGTCCACCCCAATTGAAAGGCAATGTCCTGGCCGGATTCAATAAGGGCTGCTTTGTGCCTCTTGATCAGGGCATTGCATCCCTGGGACAATGGATCAGAAGTGCGGCCGGGCAAGGCGAAAACTTCGCGGTGATAGGCATTGGCAAATTCGGCGGTAATGATTGATCCGCCCCGCTCCTTGGATTCGATCACCACTACCGCTTCCGACATGGCCGCGATGATACGATTCCGCATCGGGAAATGTTCTTTGTCGATCCGGGACTGGATGGGGAATTCGGTAAGCAGTCCGCCACCGTTCTGTTCCATGGTCCGGGCCAGCTTTCGGTGAACCGCCGGGTAAATGATGTCCAGCCCATGCCCCAATACGCCCAGGGTAGGCAAACCCAGATCGAGGGCCATCCGGTGCGCCGTGGCATCAATTCCAAAGGCGAGGCCGCTGATCACCAAAGGCCGGTATTGCTGCAATTCTTCCAGGATCCGTTGAGCCATGGCTACCCCATACGGGCTGGGCTTCCGGGTACCAACCAGGGCGATCGCCCGGCGCGCATTCAGGTTGGCGGATCCCCGGTAAAACAAAATGATGGGGCTTTCCGGGATCTGTTTCAATCGCTGCGGGTAATCTGCATCCAGGTAGGTTATTATCCGGACATCCTGTTTCTGGATCCAGTCCCAATCCGGTTGCATCAATTGTTGGGGATCCGCATTGGCTATGGCGCGTGCACCGGCCTCCCCTACTCCCGGGATTTTCAACAGGCGATGCGCCTTGGTCTCGAAAACAGCCGCCGCGCTCCCACAATAGCCGATCAGGCTTTTGGCCGTGATGGGGCCGATGGAATCCAGTTTGGCCAGGGCCAGCAGATGGTGGACATCGGTAGCGGGAATCATTGCAATGCTCTTTGTAAGTAGGGAGTTGCTTGTTCCGGCTGCCCCATGGCGCGATACGCATCGGCCATGGCCTGGTTGAGTCGGCGATCGCCCGGTGACAGCGTTAGCCCGTAATTCAGGTATTTGACCGCTTCCGGATAATATTGGAATTTTTTCATCATGATTTCCGTACCCACCCGGTAATCAAAGTCGATCAGACTATTTAATTGCTGACCCCGCTTATTCAGGTATTCCATGTATTGGGGGATGTAATCATCCCGGGGAAACATGGACAGAACGTTGTAAAACGAATCCAATAATTTTTGCAGGTTACCATCCGACTTGTATCGTTCGGCCGCAATCCCGCCCAGCATCCGGATGGCATCGCCATAACTGGGCAGGATATCGATCGCCCGGCGAATATGGACTTCCGCCGTATCCAGATTTACATTGCGCTCCTCATTGCTGGTTGCCTGGAGTGCTTTGTCAAAATAAATGGTCCCGTAAAATAAATTGGCCCGGGCACTGTGCGTTGAAACGGCCATGGCCGACCGGTTCAGGGTCACCTTGTTTTCCCAAACAGGAACGCGGGTAAATGTCCGCCATCCAAAACCTACCGCCATGATCAACAGAAGGATTTGAACGATGCGCTGATAATTTCCCGCCAGCCGTTCCGTGACCAACCAGGCTAAAGTCAGGGCGATGCCAAAGGAGGGCATGTATAGAAACCGCTCATTCATAAAGGTACCAACAGGGAAGAGGATATTGGAGATGACCAGCAACGTTGACAGATAGAAGGCCATACCATACGCTCCGGTATTCTTTTTCCAGACGCCAGTCAGGGCATAGTAGATGGCCGGAACATAAAGGAGCAACGCCGCCCAGGGCTGCCATTGGCCAAAATTGGTAATGGGGATGTGGTACGGATAATAATCATGCGTCAACGGATGAGGAAATACCAATAGCCTGACGTAGTCCAGCATGGTATAGGCGATGGTCCCCAATCGTTCGCCCAGATTCATTCCTTTGAAGGGGTTGTTCATCACACTGAGCGTTTCGGGGTCGGCGCCTTTCAGGTAGCCGATGGCGTGATACCGCATGGAAAAATAAATCAAACCAATCCCGGCCAGGGTGCCCAGCAACATCCACCCCTTTTTGTCAAAATTCCAGGAGCGAAAAACCCACCAGGCCATCGGGATCAAACCCAAAAACATAAAGGCGTTTTCTTTGGCCAGAATTCCTCCCAATAACGTACCCGCCATCAGCAACAAGCGCCACCATCCTCCATGATCGTAAAAGCGGAGTCCATACCATAATGCACCGCCGGCCAGCAATAAGGCCATGATCTCGTCCCTGCCTTTGATATTGGCTACGACCTCGACATGCACCGGGTGCAATACCCACCACAATGCGGCAACGAACGGGAGGGTCCAATACCAGGATCTGGTATCTGCGGTCTGACCAGTAAGCAGGAAAAACAAACGGTAAATGACGATCACGGACAAGACATAAAGCAGGATGTTGATGATGTGGGCGGTCTTGGGATTGGTGCCGAAGAGTTGACTTTCAATGGCAAAAGTGACCAACGACAAAGGCCGGTAGCGGGCACCGACGACCAGGTTCTTTTGTTCTCCGAAATAGCCGGAAAATGTCTCAGTGGTCAAAATTTCGCCAATGCCCGAAATACCTTTTTTAACGTAATTATTCTCCGAATAAACAATGCTGTCATCGAGTACAAAATCATAACCGACCGACTGCCAATAAAGGGCTACCGGGATGATGGCCAGGATCAACACGGGCAGCCAGTGTTGCTTCCAATGATATGCCGCAGGTTTGAACGCAGATTTCTTAGAACGGGATTTTTTAGTCGCCTTGGGGGAGGATGCAAAGGGTTTCTTCTTTTGCGCCATGCGGTGTAAAGGAATTTACCTGCAATTTAACCGAAATCACGCATTCGAAAAACCAATCATGCAAGTAAACTGCTCCAATGGCAGGTCGCCCAGTCCCCGGAAGTAGTTTAATTAATCGTACTATCCAAAACTGATTCAAGATTTATTGGGAAGAATCATCAGGTCCATCTTTCAAATCCCAAATCAAAAATCTTGAATCCTAAATCAGTACGAGTATTTTATACGCAGGAAAAATGCCTGCAACGGGGAATAAAAGTGGTCCGTTTTATTCCATAAAATCTGACCCACCAGATCCAGGTCCCAATTCTGTGCCACCGAAACGCTCACGGTAGGATTGACAAAAAAAGGCTGACTTTTCACGGGGCTATAGATGACCGATAGCCCGCCTGTAACCAACGGGCTGACCGGATGAGATGCCTGTACGTACAGGGCACTGCGGTAAGGATACAGATTCTTGGCGGAAAGGCTAAAGTTGAACAATTCAGTCACCGGCGCTTTGGTCTCACCCTGGCTATTGATCATAAATCCTGCCTGAACATAGGTTCCCTTGGCAAATGAATAATCCATACCGGTTGCTCCGGTGAAGACATTCCGCCCCCCCTCATCCAGTGCATGGAAGTAACTCCACTCCCCCTTCCAACCGGCATTGCCGACATTTCCGGCCCAACCTATCCCCGCAACCGCATTGTTCTGAAAATAGCCCGCCAGTACCTGAAAGTCGTAATTCCAGTGATTAAATCGCCATAGGCTCGCATAGGTGCCTTTATTGATGTGGTTGGTGGCTTTTCCGGCCACTTCAACACTGGTATTTCCATTAAAATAATACCGGACCAGCACCGCATCGCTTCCCGGACGCTCTTCATAATCAAAATCGGTAAAGGAGAAGGTGTTAAAAATATCGTTCGCATTCCAGAAGGTATGGATGCCCCAGTTGATGCGTTGACGCCCAATCCGGATGTCCCAGGATCCTTTGGAATATGCCGCAGACAGGCGGTCTATCATGGTGTGCAAAACGACCGATTTGGAGGATGCGACGACCCACGAAAGGTCAAAGTAGTCGTTGTTTACATCGGCAATGCTCTGGACGAAATTAGGCGTGGACTTGACTAATTCCCCGTAAAATAAACGGGACCGGATGTCCATGCGCAAGGTCCAGTTTTTATTGGGATAATATTTGACGCTGTAACGATGATGAAAAAGCTGGTCGGACAGGGACTGATCGAGGTCAGGAATAAAAAACTGGGTATGCAGGAACTTGATGTATGACTTCTGATCCCATTTGGTGCTTAATTCCTGCGCTGCCACCGAAAAAGCAACCATAAGCGAGGCAATCAATATGGTCCCGCGTGCGAATTGCTTATCCATGGCCCAGTTGATCAGAAATAATTTTGCCGTCCTCCAGGGTAATGATCCGGTGGGCCCGATCGATGACGCGTTGGTCATGGGTAGAAAATACAAAGGTCATTTGTTCTTCACGATTGAGATTGGCCATGATATCCAGCAATTGGCCGGTCGAAACGGAATCCAGGTTGGCAGTAGGCTCATCAGCCAACACGAAAGCCGGCTTGGAAGCCAGTGCCCGGGCCACCGCGACACGCTGTTGCTGGCCACCGGATAGTTCGATCGGACGCTTGGATATTTTGTCGTCCAGTCCCACCGCATGCAATAATTCGAGCGCCCGCTTATGGCGTTGGTCCTTCGGCAATTTCTGCAGCAGCATGACAAACTCCACATTCTCCAGCGCGGTGAGTACCGGTATCAGGTTGTAGGCCTGGAATACAAACCCGATGTTGTCACGACGAAAATCAATGAGCGCATTGTCCGAAAGCGCGGAAATATCCTTACCCCCAACTTCAATATATCCTTCCGATGGACGATCCAAACCGCCGATGATGTTCAACAGGGTGGTCTTTCCCGAGCCGGAGGGACCAACGATGGCCACAAATTCACCCTCTTTAATGGTCAGATCCACGCCTCGCAGGGCATGGACCGGAATGGTGTCCGGTTGGTAAGTTTTGGTAATTCCTTTGGTTACAATGACAGGCTTCATATTCATTCAATTAAAGGGTTCGGATGGCTTCTACCGGACGTAACCGGATGGCCCGCAAGGCCGGAAACAAACTACCGATGAGTGCGGTAATGACGACGGCAATCGCCAGCTGCCAATAAATCGTCGGAGGGACCCAGGGATAGATAATATCCGATAAACCAAATTCCCGCATACCCGCAGAATAGGCCGAAAGGTCCAGGCCGGTATTACTGGTCAACAGGATGGTGACGTAACCGACCAGCATCCCGATCGGAGCCCCGATGCATCCGAGCAACAGGGTTTCGATCAGGATCATAAAAAAGACCCGTTGTTTGTTCATACCAATGGCCATCAGCATTCCCAGTTCCTTGATCCGCTCCAATACAGCCATCATCATGGTATTGATGATCCCGAATATCAAGGCGAGCATCACGATGATGGTCATGATCGTGGAAGTCAGTCCAATGGTCGACTCGTACAATTCAAGGTCCGGCGACAATGTCTTGTAACTCTGGACATCTAGACCGGGATATTCTTTAACGATCCGGTCCATTATGGGTTGAAAGTCGGTGCCGTCAGGTACCCGTATGGCTATTTCATGCAATCCATCGCCTCCCAGCAATTTCTTGATGTCCTCCTGACGGACAAAAATATGCTGGCTGTCGTAGCGCGAGTCTTTCGTTTTGTACAGTCCTACGATGCGAAAAGAGGCAGCGGTGATTTCTCCGGAGTAGGATTGAAAGGTCAGCACCACGCGGTTATTAAGTGATACCTGAATCTTGTCAGCCAGGTCTTCACCGATCAGCATTGGGTTACGGGAATCCACATCGAGGTACTGCCCCTGGGATAAATGATCTTGTAATTCCGTGGTTGCATTTTCAGGTCCGGGTTGAATGGCTTTGATGGTCACCCCGCGGGCAGCCTTGGGTGAAGAGACCATACCTTGTACCAGTAACCGGGGAGATAGCAATTCCTCCGGGAATTCGTTTTTCAGATTCTGGTAGATCGCGAAACCATTGGGGAGCGTATCCTCAAGGGCTTTGTCGACAAAATAATCGGACCGGTGGATCTGGATATGGGACCATTCATTGAGAATGGCCGTATGAATATACGTTCGTACCATCCCAATACTGAATCCCGTAATGACAATGATCGCCCAGATGCCGAGGACTACGGCGGAGATAACCACCAGGCTGCGGGTTCGGCTTCTCCAAATGTTTCTCCAGGCTACTTTAAAGATCATAATCGTTGTACTGCTTGATGAATTACTGTCGCATCGCTTCCACCGGCCGCATCTTCCGGATCACCCAGAAGGGGTATAAGGCCAGCAAAGAGGTGATGATGAATACAAAGAGGACCTGCCAGCTGAAGATTCCCCAATCGAATGCCGGAGGGATGATGGGTTCGGCCCCAAATTTTTCATAGGCCTGGGCATATTCTCCACTCATCTGGAACGGATGCAGCGACAAATATTTTACCAGAGGCACACTGATCAGGAATCCGAGACCTACCCCCAACATGCCGATCATAATGACTTCCATCCACATCATGCCGAACAACTGCATGCGCCGCATCCCAATGGATAGAAGCACGCCCAGTTCGTATTGTCGGTCTTTGGTCATCATCAGGATGGTTCCCAGGATGCCAAAGGATATGATGATGTAAAGGATGATCAGAATGACATTGGCGCTGGCGGTGTCCATTTCTTTGGCCTGCATCAATTCCGGCATCATCTGTTGCCAGTCTTTGACCGCATATTGCGAAGTATCCAAATCACTTCTCAGGGTATTGACCAGTGTGCTGACTTCATCCTTGTCTTTTAACCCGACGACGACCGACGTGACCTGGTCACCCGTTCCGTAAAATTGTTGCGCATCAGTCAAATGCAGATAGACCATGGTCTTGGAAAGGTCGGGCGAAGCAAAATGAATCAATCCACGTACCGGATACTCTCCGACGGCATTCACACCATGGTATCCCTGACTCAGAAAGATCAATGTATCACCCACTCCGATTTTAAAATTCTGAGCCAGGCCTTCACCCACCAGAATGCCCTCAGGGGAAGACTCCCAGTAATCGCCCTGGGAAATACGACCTTTCAGTCCCGTCAACTGGTCTTCCTTTGCCGCATCAATACCAATCATCAGCGCCCCCTGGGTCCGGTTGCCACCGGATGCCAGGGCGAAAGACTCCAATCGCGGCACCAACGGATAGTCTTCTTTAATCCGGTCCGGTACCTGTTCCAGAAGGGTTTGCCGGTCAATCACTTCATCAATGGACCGGTCGTCCCAGAATTTTTTACCCTGAACCTGGATGTATCCGTAGTAATAATTCACCACGTTATCCACCATATGATCCCAGGTTCCCCGCTGGATGGATTGCATCACTGAAGAAAACAATACGGCAAACAATACGGAAGCAGCGGTGATTAATGTGCGGCGTTTATTCCGCCATATATTTCGCCAGGCAAGACTCAGTAGCATCGGTCAGGGTTTAATCCTTTTGGCTTGTTGGACCGAGAAAAAATCTTCGTTTAAAGGTACATCAAAGTCAACACTGACATACTCAACCAACGTTTTATTTCCCGGATCATCGGCAGGTATTACTTCCAGTACGGAAGGAAGCAATACGTTGTCCATCACCTTGATGGATTTACCGTACATGGTATGGATGAGGTACCCGTCTTCATCGTAAAATTCGGATTTCAACTCCAGGTAATCTTTCTTATCGATCCACAGGATCACTTTTCCCCATACCACGGCAGCGGATTCTTTCGGTATGAGTTCAATTTTATAACATTCTCTTCCGTCAATGGTCTCATTTCCAACGATTTCCTGACTAAAATCATTGACGATGGAAGACTGCCTGACCATGTCGTCATTCTTAAAGTCGGATCCCATCCAGGACTGCATCATCATGCTTGGCGGCAACTTGATCATCCGTTCGATGGAAGGCTGCCAGTTCCAGATCTCCTTATCACGTTTGAGGAATACGACGCCGCGGTCGCGGGATGGCGCCAGGATGTACATCAGGGCATAATTGTCTCCGAGGGACCAGGATTTTAGTTCCACTTCCCGGGTCCAGGTAGGCCTCACAATGGTCATCTTCATTTCCATAATGCTGCTTTTACCCCGTAGCTTTTCGTCTGCTTTCTGGACAATTTCCCGGGCGGATTGGGCTTGCAACATGGTAATTGAAAATAAAAAAGGGAGTATTAGCTGTGGTCGGATCATTTGTATTGCTGTCTTTTAATTATTGTATTTTTGAAGCAAATTAGTGTACATCTGACAAAGTTGCAAATTTTTTAGACTAATCTAAATTATTTTTTAGGCTAATTGAATTTTTTCATGTCCTGGCAAAAATCATTCCTCATCGTCTGCCTGCTTGGCTTGCTCTATCCTGCCTCGGCCCAATTAAACATCGAAACCGGTTTTGATTGGCAAGCGATGCGTAATGCCGCATTGGACCAGGCCCTCTCCGCACACAACGAGCGGCTGGACTATCACAAATCATTTTCAAATCTGGATAATCTGTTTGGATTCAGACTCGGCGTCCGCCAATATTTAAAAAATCACGTTTATACCGGACTGAATTGGACCATGCACATGCAATCCAATAAAGCCACCAACCCTGCCGGTCAGGGCTCGCTCACCCGTCGGATCTATCTGCAATCCAATGCCGTGCAAGCCATGCTTGGACTCAGTGGCCGGTCGGCAAGCATTGGCACGGGCCTGAGTTATGACCTCCTCAGCACCCGTCACAAATGGGAAAATGAAAACCGTTCGGTGCGGTTGGACCGGGAAGGAGGATTCCATCAGGAAGTCTGGCTGGAATGGTTGCCCCCCGGCAATACGCTGGTGCAACTTTCCATTCAACCTTACGCACGGTATTATTACTCTTCTCGATCCACGCTCCGACTGCAGCAATGGTTGGAGGAAGGATCCGCTGACGCTGCGGGACCGGATCAATGGGGTTTCGGTGTCCGCCTCGTCCTGATCAACGGACCTAAGCCTTATTGATATGGAAGGAAAAACAATTGGAAAAACCAAAGATCAGGGTTGGCAGATCGGTGTTCGCAAAACGCTCCCGGTGGCTCCTGACCATCTCTGGGAATTCCTGGTTGAACCCTCCCGTCTCGCCATTTGGTTGAGTCCCTCCACCGACCATGAAGCTTCCAGGTTATGGAGTGGTCAAGCCGTCGTATTTGCATCCGGAGTTCAGGCAGTGGTCCGTACCATACGACCCTATTCCCATTTTCGTTTGCTGTACCAGCGTCCTCAGGATCCCCGGCCGACACGGTTGCAGGTCCGGATCATTCCGGCAAGTCATGGATCCTCCACCCTGGCTTTTCACCAGGAATTATTGCAGGACGCTGCCCATCGTGCATTGATGAAGTTGCATTGGCTGCAAGTCATCCAACGCATTGAGGCAGCTTTGACCCAATAATTATTTAGCAAAGGACAGCTCCATGATCCGCAATTGCTGATCGTCATGGACCTTTTTAAATCCGGTAGCCGGCGACGCGCTGGTCTTCCGGGATACCACTTTCAGGCCGCGATCCGGGTAAAAGGACAGGATGTACTGCCAGGCTCCCATGTTCACCGGTTCTTCCTGAACCCAGTATTGCTCGGCATGGCTGTACTTTTCCATCAAAAGCTGGAATTGTTCCTTGGGCAGAGGGTACAGTTGTTCGAGCCGTACGATCGCCACATCCGGGTGGACATGTTCCTCCTGGTATTGCAACAGGTCGTAATAGATCTTTCCCGTACAATAAAGCACCCGACGGATTTTCTTTGCTTCCTTTTCGGTGGTAATGCGGGGATCGTCGTAAAATTCTTTGAATTTGCTTTTGCCAATCACTTCCGCTACGTCAGAGACACAAAGCGGATGACGCAGCAATGATTTGGGGGACATCACCACCAATGGTTTACGGAATGGCCGGTACAGCTGGCGACGTAGCAGATGGAAGAAATTAGCCGGATTGGTTACATTGGCCACGGTGATGTTGAACTCCGCACCCATTTGCAGGAAGCGTTCCAGGCGGGCGCTCGAGTGTTCCGGTCCCTGTCCTTCGTAACCGTGAGGCAACAACATAACCAGGCCGCTCATCCGCTGCCACTTGCTCTCGCTGGCGGTGATAAACTGATCGATCATGGTTTGGGCGCCATTGGCAAAATCGCCGAACTGCGCCTCCCAGATAACGAGACTGTCCGGGGATGCCATCGAGTACCCGAATTCAAAGCCCAATACGGCAAACTCGGACAGCAGCGAATTGTAGATCATAAACTGACCTTTCTGATCTGGTTCCAGGTGATTCAGACGATTATACGGCTGATACGTTTTGGCATCGTAAAAGATGGAATGCCGGTGTGAAAAGGTCCCGCGTTTAACATCCTGGCCGCTCATCCGGATCGAATGACCCTCCAGCAACAAACTGCCATAGGCCAGCATTTCTGCCATGGACCAGTCCAGTTTCTTTTGCTTGATGTATTCCCGCTGGCTTTTTAACAATCGTTCCACTTTAGACAAGGGCTTAAAGCCATCGGGCGTGGTGATGGAACGCTCCAGAATGTGCATGGCCAGCTTCCGCGTGATGCCGGTCTCCGGGGAATACTGAAATTCTTTGGCCTTATTGGCCTTCATCAGTTTTCTCCAGGCCAGCTCCGGCTCCTGGTAGACGTAGGGCAGTGGCTTTTGTTTGACCATATCGAGGCGCTCCTGCAGGAAATTCCAATAGGCATCCTCCATCTGGGCAGCGAGTTGCTTTTCGACATCTCCGTGACTCACCAGTTTTTGCGCATAGATTTCGCGCGGATTGTCGTGGCGGGAGATGATCTCATACATTTGGGGCTGGGTGAATTTGGGATCATCGCTCTCATTGTGGCCATGCCGGCGATAACACACCATGTCGATAAACACGTCATTGTTGAATTTCTGGCGGTATTCGGTAGCCAGCTCCACGGCAAAGATCACGGCGTCCGGGTCATCTCCATTCACATGGAATACCGGCGCCTGAACAATCCCGGCAGCCGCCGTGGAATAGGTGGAAGATCGGGCGTCGTCAAAATCCGTCGTGAACCCGATCTGGTTGTTGATGACAAAATGGATGGTACCACCGGTGTAATACCCGGGCAACTGACTCATCTGCACCGTCTCGAAGACCACCCCCTGTCCGGCGACTGCGGCATCCCCGTGGATAAGGATCGGCAAAATGCGGTCGTAATCGGAGCCGTAGAGGATATCCGCTTTGGCCCGGGAGAACCCTTCCACCACCGGATTGACCGCCTCCAGGTGGGAAGGATTGGGCGCCAGCTTCAGGTACATTTCGTGATCATTGATGGTCCGTACCTGTGAGGAATAGCCCATGTGATACTTTACATCCCCGTCACCAAAACTCAGGTCGGGCACGGCCGTACCCTCAAATTCATTAAAGATCTGTTCATAGGTTTTGCCCATGATGTTGGCCAGTACGTTCAATCGGCCCCGGTGGGCCATTCCGATCACGACTTCCTGGACTCCGAATTCGGCCGCCTTGTTAATGATGGCATCCAGTGCTGGAATCGTTGTTTCTCCGCCTTCCAGGGAAAACCGTTTCTGACCGATGTATTTGGTGTGCAGGAATTTTTCAAAGATGACGGCGCCGTTCAGTTTTTCCAGGATGCGTCTCTTCTTTTCGATCGGTAGGCCGAAGGTGTCCGATAAATCACGATGTTCAATCCGTTCACGCAACCACATCCGTTTTTCTTTATTTTCAATGTGATTGGTTTCAAAGCCAATGTTTCCACAATAGATGCGCTCCAGGTGGGTGATGATCTCCCGCAGCGTGGAGTTGGGAGGCATGCCGAGTTCGACATTTCCGGCCTGAAATGGTTGATCCAGATCGGCTTCGGAAAGCTGATAATCGGCCAGGGCCAGGTGGGGATGCCGGTCTTTCCGTTTGCGGATCGGGTTGGTGGTGGATAAAAGGTGGCCCCGGTTGCGGTATCCGATAATCATGGATACAACCGACAGATCCCGCTCCACGTTGGAACTGGTCACCGGGGTGGCGACGGCATGGCCATTGCCATTTTTTCCTCCGAATTCAAACCCTTCGAAAAAGGTCCGCCAACCATCTTCTACCGAATTGGGGTCTGCCAGGTATTTGGCATACATGGAGTCGATAAACTCCGGGCGGGCATTGAATATATAGGAATAATCACGCATAGATGTATCGCTCTGTTAATAGAAGTTCTTGCTTAGAAACAGCCAAAATGGCGAGTGTGTTTTCCGATTCTGGTTTGGTGTGCAAATATCGTACAATTCAATGGAATGCGCCAGTTCTTCTAACCCTGATCTGAAGCGGGCAACCGCTTGGTCCGGAATGAACCGTTCTCCTGATCTCCGGGCTGAAGCCTGGAGATTGCGAAATCCAGATACATTTGCCACCTCTGCCACCTACCGACGATCGCTGTCGCGCGGTCGGTCCCCCTGACCGGACGGGCAGGCATTCCGTCTGTCACTTCTGCCACCTCTGTCACTTCTGCTACCTCTGCTACGTCTGCCACCTCTGCTACTTCTGTTTCCCTTTTTTATTTGGTAAATCCATTCGAAGTCTTATCTTTGCAGTCCAAATTTTGATAAGTCTAATAGTTTTCGACATATGGCACATCACGCTTCGGCTAAAAAACGTATCCGTCAGACCTTAAAGCGCAACATTCAACAACGCTATTACCGGAAGTCTACCCGGACCGCCATGAAAAAATTGCGCGCCATGAGCGATGCCTCAGAAGCACAGGCATTTTTGCCAAAAGTCATCAGCATGGTGGACAAACTGGCCAAACGCAACATCTGGCACAAGAACAAAGCAAATAATATTAAGAGTAAGTTGATGCATTTCGTCAACACCATCTAAGGAAATCCAATTAACGCCCAAAGGAGATTCCTATAGGAAGTGCGTTCGAATTTTCGGATGCACTTTTTTTGTTTAAGTTTTGTTACATTTATACGAACGATCATTCGTATCTATGCTTCATGCCTTAACCATTGTCCGGATTCAGACCCTGACCGAACACTGCACCGCTTTCCATCTGCAGGTTCCCGAACACCTGAAAGAGATCTTCCAATACCTGCCCGGGCAACATCTCACTTTTGAGGAGACCATTGACGGAATCCGTCTGCGGCGCAATTATTCCATTTGCTCCGGACCTGCGGACCCCTACCTCACCATTGCCGTAAAGCAGGTGCCGGGTGGCATCTTTACCGGCTTTATCCACGATCAGTGGAAACCCGGCCGTACCGTCCACACCCTGAAACCCATGGGCCGTTTCGTTTTGCCACCCGCAGCCGGTGACCAGACCCGGCATTTCATTGCCCTGGTCGGCGGCAGTGGCATTACACCGGTGATGGCCATGTTGCGGCATGGATTGGTCCAGGATCCCCGGCTCCATTTTACCATCTTTTATTCCAACAGCACCGTGCGTGACATTGCCTTCCGCGAAGAACTGGACGGGCTGAAAAACAACTATCCCGACCGGCTCTCCCTGCATCATGTATTGACCGGGGAACTGTTGGACAACCCACTGTTCAGCGGTCGCATCGATGGCTGGAAATTAGCGCAATGGAACCGGCATCTGGTTGATTTTACCCATGCCGACGGATTGTTTCTGTGCGGGCCCGGAAACCTGATGCAACTGTCCCGCGATACCTTACTGGAACTGGGCGTAGCTTCGGCAAAGATCCATCAGGAATGGTTTTCACCACCGCAGGCGGTAAAATCCGGTACCGTCCAACCAACGGCCTCCCCTACCGACTGCCTCCATGCCACCATCGAAGTCATTCGTGACGGCCAACACCTGCAGATTCCGGTCGAACATTCCCTGCAGACGATACTCGACGCCGCCGAAGCCGCCGAGATCGATTTGCCCTATTCCTGCCGGGGAGGGGTTTGTGCAACTTGCAAGACGCGGCTTTTACAAGGCGAAATCAAGATGCAGACCAACTACGCCCTCGAGCCGGATGAACTGGAAGCCGGTTACATTCTGGCTTGCCAGGCCATCCCCCAAACCCGTGAGATAACCATCAGCTATGACGGAGATTAGTGCTAAAAAACAACGGATCTACCAGGAAGCGGCCCGGCTTTTCCAGGACCGGGGTTATGCTGCCACCTCCATGCGGGCCATCGCCGGCGCCGTGGATCTGGAAGTGTCCTCCCTGTACAGCCACATCCGCTCCAAAGAAGAACTGCTCCAGGAAATCTGCTTTCGCACCGCCGGTCAATTTATGGATGCCATGCAAGCCATCCGGCGAAAATGGGACAACCCGGTCCGGCAACTGGAAGAAATCATCCGATTTCATACCCGCCTGGCCCTGCAAGACCCAACCTCTGCCACCGTTTTTTCAGACGAATGGAAACATTTGGGGCCGGAAGAAGTAAAATCATTTGTCTCCATGCGGAGAAACTATGAGCAACAATTCCTGGAAATCCTGGTGCAGGGCCAACGAGCGGGATTGATCCGGGATCTTCCCCGGCATTGGATCATGCATACCATCATCTCCGGCCTGGCCTGGTTGTACCGGACCCAACATCCGGTACCTCCGGATGAACAAGAACATCTCATCCAAACGTTACTAGCTATGAATCTTCACGGAATCATTAAATCCCAGAACGTATGACCACCGAATCACTGACCCGACGATTTCAGGATAAAATCGATCAGGAACTCAAGATCGAGCCCAAAGATTGGATGCCCGATGCCTACCGCAAGACGCTGATCCGGCAGATCTCACAACACGCCCATTCGGAAGTGGTTGGGATGTTGCCCGAGGGCAACTGGATTACCCGGGCCCCTTCCCTGCGCCGCAAAGTAGCTTTATTGGCCAAGGTCCAGGATGAAGCCGGTCATGGTCTCTACCTCTACAGTGCGTGCGAAACCCTGGGCATCCGCCGGGAAACCCTGATCGAAGAGCTACTCTCCGGAAAAGCCAAATATTCTTCCATTTTTAATTATCCGACCCTGACCTGGGCCGATATCGGTGCCATCGGTTGGTTGGTCGATGGAGCGGCCATCATGAATCAGGTGCCCCTCTGCCGTTGTTCGTACGGGCCTTACGCCCGGGCTATGGTGCGGGTCTGTAAGGAAGAAAGTTTCCACCAAAGACAGGGATTCGAGATCTTACTGACCTTATGCCAGGGGGCTGCCGATCAAAAAGCCATGGCACAGGATGCCCTCGACCGCTGGTGGTGGCCTTCGTTAATGATGTTTGGCCCGTCGGACAAAGATTCCATCCATACCGCACAATCCATGCGCTGGAAGATCAAACGATTTACCAACGATGAATTGCGCCAGAAATTTATCGATATGACCGTGCCTCAGGCCGAAGTTCTGGGCTTAACGATTCCGGACCCGGAACTGCAATGGGATGAAGCCAGTGGTCATTACCACAGCGGACCCATTGACTGGGAAGAGTTTGGGCAGGTCCTCCGGGGCAATGGTCCATGCAATGCGGAGCGGCTGGAAGCCCGCCAACGGGCACACCAGGAAGGCACCTGGGTACGGGAAGCCGCACAGGCCTATGCCGCCAAACAGATAGAAGAATCAAAAAAAGTTGGTTAACCTTAAATTAAATACCATGCAATCCGAATGGCCCCTCTGGGAAGTTTTTATCCGTCCTAAAAATGGACTTCACCACATCCATGCCGGCAGTCTTCATGCCGCCGATGCGGCGATGGCCATCCAGAATGCCCGCGATGTCTACACCCGCCGCAATGAAGGGGTAAGTCTCTGGGTGGTGGAGTCGGTCCACCTTCACGCCTCCGATCCCGATGATGCCGACATGCTGTTTGAGCCGGCCAAAGACAAGATCTACCGCCATCCAACCTTTTACGATTTGCCCGACGAAGTAAAACACATGTGATGACAAGTACCTGGCAACCTCTGGATCATTTCTTACTCATGCGTGGCGACGATTGCCTTGTGCTGGGCCACCGGTTGTCCGAATGGTGTGGCCACGGGCCGGTCCTGGAGCAGGACATGGCCCTGACCAACATCGCCCTGGACCTGATCGGCCAGGCCCGGTTGTATTACCAGTATGCCGGCGCAAGGCTGGGTCAAACAGAAGACCAACTGGCTTACCTGCGCACCGAACGAAATTACTTCAACGCCTGGTTGGTGGAACAGCCCAACGGGGACTTCGCCCACACCATCGTCCGGCAATTTTACTACGATTGGTATGAAAATGCACTACTGGAAGTCCTGGAAGGAAGCGCCGACGAACACCTGGCCGCCATTGCCGCCAAATCCCGGAAGGAAGCCCGCTATCACCGGCAGTTCAGCAGTGAATGGGTCATCCGGCTCGGTGACGGCACTGAAGAAAGTCACCAGCGCATGCAGGTGGCACTGAATCGGTTGTTGCCTTACGTCCGGGAATTGTTTGAAAATCAACCCCGGCATCAGATGCTGATTGCCGATGGCATCCTGTCGGATGTAAACGGGTTGTGGGAAGGCACCGAAAAGGAAATGAAGGCGGTGATCACCGAAGCGACCTTATCCTTTCCGGTGGCCGCCGCCTTGCCGGCGCGGGGCCGCGATGGCCTCCACACCGAGCACCTGGGTTACCTGCTGACCGAATTACAGTACATGCAACGCACCTATCCCGGCTTAACCTGGTAAATCATGCAGCCATCGATCCCTACCAATAAGACGGCCATCTGGCAAGAACTGGAAGCCATTCCCGATCCGGAAATACCGGTGGTTTCCATTGTCGATCTGGGTATGATCCGGGCTGTTGAATGCCAGGATCAGCGGATCATTATTCATTTGTCTCCCACCTACAACGGCTGCCCGGCCCTGGAGGTCATCCAAATGCAAATCCGGGCCACCCTGGAGCAATCGTTTCACCGGTCAGTGGAAGTAAAACTGGCTCTGGATCCACCCTGGACGACCGATTGGATCACACCCTCCGGGCGGGAGAAGTTACGCAACTACGGCATCGCTCCTCCCCAACCGCGTAAAGCACCCAGTGGTTGGCGGGATGAAACCGCTAACGTATCTTGTCCTCATTGCGGGTCTTCGGCTACGGGGCTGGTTAGCGCCTACGGATCAACGCCCTGTAAGGCGCTGTATCGCTGCAACGACTGCCTGGAACCGTTTGATTATTTTAAATGCCATTGATCATGTCCATTGCACCTCACGAATCCATTCAATACCATAGCGAAGGCGGCATCGCAACCATCACCTTCAACCGGCCCGAATCCTACAACAGCTTTAACCGCCCCATGGCCCTGGCGATGCAATACCACCTGGATCAGGCGGCCGACGATCCGGCCATCCGGGTGATCGTGTTGCGGAGCAACGGCAAGGCGTTCTGTGCCGGACAGGATCTGAAGGAGGTGACCGATCCGCACGGTCCGGATTTAACCCGCATCGTCGGAGATCATTTTAATCCCATCGTCCGTCGCATCCGTGCGGTGGAAAAACCGGTTATCGCCGCGGTCCATGGGGTAGCTGCCGGGGCCGGCGCCAACCTCGCTTTGGGTTGTGACCTCGTCCTCGCGGCGGAATCGGCGTCATTTATTCAGGCTTTCTCCAAGATCGGTCTCATACCGGACAGCGGAGGTACCTATTTCCTGCCACGACTGGTGGGCCTGGCCCGTGCAACCGCCCTGATGATGCTGGGTGACCAGGTCCCGGCGGCCGAAGCGCAACGAATCGGCATGATTTACCGGTGTGTCCCGGATGAGGAATTTGCAGCGGAACTGGATATTTTGCAAAAAAAGCTGGCTTCGAGTCCTACCGTGGCATTAGGACTGACCAAGCGGGCGCTCAATGATTCCATGGAGAATGGCTTGGCCATCCAGTTACGGCTGGAAGAATTGTTTCAGACTACGGCCGGGCAGACCGCAGATTACCAGGAAGGAGTCCGGGCATTTATCGAAAAACGCCCTCCCCATTTCTCCGGAAAATAAACCATGCTCCTTGCACAGTGTTTGTAATTTTACATAGCAAGCTGCAACCTGGGAAACCAGGCAGCATTTTTCAATTTACAATAATGACCGAATGATCTCGAAAAAAATGGAAGCGGCGCTCAATGAACAAATGGGTCTGGAAGCATATGCCTCTTTTTTGTACCTCGCCATGGCCGCCTGGTGTGATCACCAGGGATTGCGCGGGTGCACCGCGTTTATGCGACGCCAATCGGATGAGGAAAAAGACCACATGCTGCGCATTGTCAACTACCTGTCCACCGTCGCCGGCCGGGCAGTCATTCCCGCGGTGAGCCAGCCACCCCAGGATTACGACTCGGTACGCTCGATGTTTGAACAGGTTTATGCCCACGAACAAAAGGTGACCAAGTCCATCAATCACCTGGTCCAGCTGGCGGACGAGGAGAAAGATTATTCTGCCCATCACTTCCTCCAGTGGTATGTGGCGGAGCAACGGGAAGAAGAGGATTTGATGCGTAACATTCTGGACCGCATCCGCCTGATCGGCGACGGATCAAATAGTCTCTACTTCATCGACAAGGAGGTGGAGGCCATCAACCAGGCGACAGCAGCGGGAGAAGGTGAGGAAGGCGTCGACTGAGGCATTTGTTCAGGATTCCGTGCCGGGAAATTCATAATCCCTTTCCACCTTGCAGATCCGGACCTTGTAAGCGCTGTACCAGGTAGAACGTCCTTTTTTCTGAGCTTCCCAGTGATCGACCTGCCGCTTCCAGTTGCGGATATCCTCAAGGCTTGCCCAGTAGGAAATGGTGATTCCCAGTCCGTCACGAACACTTTCAACACCCAGGTAGCCCGGTTGCTGCGCGGCTAATTCCTCCATGTGTTCGGCCATGCGCCCGTAGCCTTGATCTCCTGCGGTGCGCATCGATGAGAAAATAACGGCGTAGTAAGGAGGTTTGGGGGTTGCAGCGATCATAAGCGTTGATTGAACGGCAAAGGTACAAGGTGATTTCCTGACGTGAAAGTTGAACCAGGAGCTTCAATCAACAAAATTGCCGAACTCCGGGAAAGGGTCATCAATCAAAGCGGAAAGACCATAAAAAATTGATTATTTTGAGAATACTTCCCCAAATTGGAGACCATAAAAGATTTTGCAAAAGATGGAAGAAGTAGACGAGGATGATGATGAGGTAACGAACGACGGCGACGACAAAGGAAAGAAGAAGAAAAAACTGGGCATCAGCAAGGAGGCGATCAACATCATTCGCACCACCTACCGCAATAACATTGACCTGACCAGTATTGCGGATAGCAAGGCAAACATTCTGATGAGTTTGAATTCGCTGATGCTGACCTTTCTCATTCCGATTGTATTAACCAATCTGGATGACATCATGCTTTTTAACTTGTACATCCCACTGATTCTCCTGGCCATCACCTGTGTGGCCTGCATCATCATCGCTGCTTTGGCTACCCGTCCGGTCCGTATGGGCACCCAAAAAGTCAAAACAGAAGCGGGAAAACGCACCCGGATGAGCCCATTCTTCTTTGGCAATTATTACCGGATGAAGCGGGAAGATTATTTTGAAATGCTGGAAGAAGCGCTAGGCGATCCCGAGTTGATCATGGATTCGATCAAGCTGGATCTTTATTTTCTGGGCAAAAGCATTGGAGAAAAATACCACAAGATCCGCATCTGCTTCCTGGTCTTTATCCTGGGCATTTCTGCCTCGGCACTGTCCCTCATCGTTGTGCTTCTGATGCGCTAATTGGCTACGATCTGTGCAATACTCTGTTTTCAATTCAATTCTTATCGGTCCAATTATAGAAGTAAATCAATTATCTCAACTAACCTCACTTTCTTTCTAAATTTCAATTCCAATTAGCCGCGATTAAAAGACAAGAACCTTTTTCTACAGTAGATGAAGCTATTGAATTTCAATTCCAATTAGGTGCAATTAAAAGTGTGACCGTACTCTGCGTCGTGTAAATAATATCCACATTTCAATTCCAATTAGGTGCGATTAAAAGTATCTGCATCTTAACCGTAGCACTGGACAGATCAATATTTCAATTCCAATTAGGTGCGATTAAAAGCTCCGATAATGTCTTCTACACTCTCTTCGATGTCTAATTTCAATTCCAATTAGGTGCGATTAAAAGGTACGTTGTCAAACGTTTGCCTATTTATTCCTACTCGATTTCAATTCCAATTAGGTGCGATTAAAAGCACTTCTAAGATAATCATCCACAAGTGCAATAGTGCATTTCAATTCCAATTAGGTGCGAATAAAAGTGTTGACTTCTCCCATGTCGACCCTATACCAAAAGGATTTCAATTCCAATTAGGTGCGATTAAAAGCTTGGACAGGTCGCAGCAGTTTTTGTTATCAAACAAATTTCAATTCCAATTAGGTGCGATTAAAAGTGTTGACTTCTCCCATGTTGGCCCTATACCAAAAGGATTTCAATTCCAACTAGGTGCGATTAAAAGTTTTATTGGGCGTTGTTGAAATTCTGCCAGAAGTAATTTCAATTCCAACTAGGTGCGATTAAAAGTTCTTCGCCTGAGTTTTATGGTATCCTTAATATCTCATTTCAATTCCAACTAGGTGCGATTAAAAGTGCCTATGCCCAAATTATAATCTCCACTAGTAGATCATTTCAATTCCAACTAGGTGCGATTAAAAGGGAAGTCTCCAGGATCTTCGTCGTCCATCAATATAAAATTTCAATTCCAACTAGGTACGATTAAAAGGAGCTGATGTTTAAGGGTGTGGACAAGGCCAATATGATTTCAATTCCAACTAGGTGCGATTAAAAGCCTGAATAACTTGTTCCCTTTCCCTCTGCCATTCTTATTTCAATTCCAACTAGGTGCGATTAAAAGCATAATTGGAATACTTCCAGATGCTCCATTCGCATTTCAATTCCAACTAGGTGCGATTAAAAGTAGGGTCTACGATTGCATTGGATGACTTCATCGACATTTCAATTCCAACTAGGTGCGATTAAAAGCATAATTGGAATACTTCCAGATGCTCCATTCGCATTTCAATTCCAACTAGGTGCGATTAAAAGTGGCCATGCATTCGCCCTCGCACATGCTATCGGTGCATTTCAATTCCAACTAGGTGCGATTAAAAGCCGCATCGACACGGCCACGATCTACGATACCAAAAAAATTTCAATTCCAACTAGGTGCGATTAAAAGACGACTTTCCTTAATCGCAGCCATCAATGGACGTAAATTTCAATTCCAACTAGGTGCGATTAAAAGTAGGGTCTACGATTGCATTGGATGACTTCATCGACATTTCAATTCCAACTAGGTGCGATTAAAAGATTAAGCAGATATGGTACTCACTCAGATTAATCCATTTCAATTCCAACTAGGTGCGATTAAAAGTTATTCGTTTTTTTATGCCCTAGCCGCCAGGATCAAAATTTCAATTCCAACTAGGTGCGATTAAAAGTCCGTTCTGCATGTTTGATAATGTAATTGCAGTATTAGATTTCAATTCCAACTAGGTGCGATTAAAAGCAGCTTGTTCCAAGCGACTTGCATGTCCCGATATGTATTTCAATTCCAACTAGGTGCGATTAAAAGTTCTATTAAATTGATCTGTTATTGACTTCTCCCATGTATTTCAATTCCAACTAGGTGCGATTAAAAGACCTATTCCAGTGGTCCAGAATGAAGAAATACAATGATTTCAATTCCAACTAGGTGCGATTAAAAGAATTATCATTACCACCTGTTGCAGTACTCATTGACAAATTTCAATTCCAACTAGGTGCGATTAAAAGCAAGAACTGATGAAGTCTCCATAGTATCAGAAGCAAATTTCAATTCCAACTAGGTGCGATTAAAAGACTCGGTCGGGAATTTATACGCCGATGCGAATCCAATTTCAATTCCAACTAGGTGCGATTAAAAGGTATGTTTTAAAATGAAGCTACCAACTGAAAACATAATTTCAATTCCAACTAGGTGCGATTAAAAGTTCGATGAATGTGGGGATCAGTGGCAATTGACCAATTTCAATTCCAACTAGGTGCGATTAAAAGTCTGCCAGTTCGTCGCTGATCCAATCGAGCATGTGCATTTCAATTCCAACTAGGTGCGATTAAAAGCGGAGTGGATTCATTGTACAACTCCATTTGCAACGAATTTCAATTCCAACTAGGTGCGATTAAAAGTCGATTACCAAAACAAAATTGATGAAGCGGTAAAAATTTCAATTCCAACTAGGTGCGATTAAAAGTATGTAGGAGATACCGTCCACTGCATATCCTTCCAATTTCAATTCCAACTAGGTGCGATTAAAAGAGTTACACGCATACGATGAAGTACCTGGAGTATTACATTTCAATTCCAACTAGGTGCGATTAAAAGATAAGACCCTGGGCACCTGCAAATTTGGTGATGGCAATTTCAATTCCAACTAGGTGCGATTAAAAGTGCAGACGTTCCGCGACTACCTGGTGGGTAAATACATTTCAATTCCAACTAGGTGCGATTAAAAGAAGTAGAAAAGAAGCTGGTATTTTTCGACATCGAAAATTTCAATTCCAACTAGGTGCGATTAAAAGTATGAAAGGATCTGGCTGTCCGTACCAGTATCTGGATTTCAATTCCAACTAGGTGCGATTAAAAGCACGTACAATCGCATCCGGACTGAACCACAATTCAAATTTCAATTCCAACTAGGTGCGATTAAAAGCCCACAGGTTCCACCAATGAGGCCACCGGCAGAAGGATTTCAATTCCAACTAGGTGCGATTAAAAGTTAATCAATTGTTGGCCAATGTCGTTCGATATTTCAAATTTCAATTCCAACTAGGTGCGATTAAAAGTGGTCGTGATTCACAATGAAATGAAAAGAAAAATAAATTTCAATTCCAACTAGGTGCGATTAAAAGCATAGATATTTTGGAGACCTTGATACTAGATTATAAATTTCAATTCCAACTAGGTGCGATTAAAAGACTGACCATATTCATCCGCTTGCCATTCACCACATAATTTCAATTCCAACTAGGTGCGATTAAAAGTTTGGTACATCGATCCAGACGATTGAAGAACACATATTTCAATTCCAACTAGGTGCGATTAAAAGGTGTAAACATCCATATCCGGATGCAAACGTTCAGAATTTCAATTCCAACTAGGTGCGATTAAAAGTCAGATCGCCTTTGCGGCCAATGACATCAAGAGAAATTTCAATTCCAACTAGGTGCGATTAAAAGCTTTGTCCTGGTTGTCAGCCAGGTCCACCGTTTTGAATTTCAATTCCAACTAGGTGCGATTAAAAGGATATCATGGATTCAGGGGTATTCATGTCTATCCAGATTTCAATTCCAACTAGGTGCGATTAAAAGCTGTTGAACCTGTTGCAGTCCCCAGCGAATTCCAAATTTCAATTCCAACTAGGTGCGATTAAAAGTTATTAACCGCCAATCGGAAATGCCGATCGGATCATATTTCAATTCCAACTAGGTGCGATTAAAAGGCATCAAACTTAATGTCTATATAGTTATTTTGAACTCATTTCAATTCAAACTAGGTGCGATTAAAAGGGTGATCCTACAAGTAAAAGACAACTTAATAAAAGAATTTCAATTCCAACTAGGTGCGATTAAAAGCCATTATCAATTTATCTGTGTCTCCTTTTCTTAGAAATTTCAATTCCAACTAGGTGCGATTAAAAGCTGAGAAGATCAGTGATCTCGATGAACAAATTGCAAATTTCAATTCCAACTAGGTGCGATTAAAAGGAATCTATTTTTGTTGGTAGTCTTTTGGGATTCAAATTTCAATTCCAACTAGGTGCGATTAAAAGATACCTACTTTTTTCTCCGTGTAATTTAATGAACTCCATTTCAATTCCAACTAGGTGCGATTAAAAGGACCGATTGAAACGTTCCTATCTCCATCTGTTGCTGATTTCAATTCCAACTAGGTGCGATTAAAAGCTTGTCCTGGACGCCGCGCTTGTCTGCCGTATCCTGATTTCAATTCCAACTAGGTGCGATTAAAAGTGTCAATCATTCTTAATGGTCACCACGACCGGATCCAGATTTCAATTCCAACTAGGTGCGATTAAAAGCTGCCATCAATGGATCCGGTTCTTCGCCTGAGTTTTAATTTCAATTCCAACTAGGTGCGATTAAAAGTTTGGTACATCGATCCAGACGATTGAAGAACACATATTTCAATTCCAACTAGGTGCGATTAAAAGCCCCGAAGGTGGATGCCATATCCAGAGCAGTACCAATTTCAATTCCAACTAGGTGCGATTAAAAGATATCAATCATGGCAATCACAATCGATGTAACCACATTTCAATTCCAACTAGGTGCGATTAAAAGAATGTGTATTTAGCTGAAAGAACTTCAGGATTACAAATTTCAATTCCAACTAGGTGCGATTAAAAGACTGCTCCAGCTCTGCCGTGGTGAATACCATCTTGATTTCAATTCCAACTAGGTGCGATTAAAAGGATGGACGATCGAATGATGTCCATGCCATCTCCCATATTTCAATTCCAACTAGGTGCGATTAAAAGTGATACTGTTACCGACCTGACCAGCTCCGCACTGAATTTCAATTCCAACTAGGTGCGATTAAAAGCGCTGTATTTTGGGTTTGGGTATAACGCCGCAATTACATTTCAATTCCAACTAGGTGCGATTAAAAGGACTGGACGTCCATGGCTGCCTGGGAGAGTGTCATAGATTTCAATTCCAACTAGGTGCGATTAAAAGCAGCTTATTATCAGGATAGATGGCCTCACGACCTCCACCATTTCAATTCCAACTAGGTGCGATTAAAAGCCCGGACAATAAAATTTATACTTTACTGATTACGAAGAGGTTAAAGGCAGTATAAATAGTTGAAAACTTATTCTTATTGTCATCGCCTGAAGAACGGTAAAACAGTCCGGCCATCGACAACTTGATTAATAACTTGATAATCAACATATAAATCCTAATTGTCAAAGAACTGGCTTGTCGTTAAGTGTCCATCCATAACCCATCGACGACTACAGGAACTGGTCAATACCAGCCCTTTCCTTGCCGATTACTTGCTTGTTCAACCAGTCGGCACTCCGATTTTTAAAGATAATGAAACTGTCATATTCTTCATCCATCACCTTATTGGCTTTCAAAATGAGTTCCTTCAATTTCACTTCCGTTATCTCCCCTTCAAATACCGAGTTTTGTATCCAGTGCAGATATTTACGGCAAAGTTTCAGCATCTTGCCCGTTCGCTCGGAAGCTACATCATAAACAGCGATTATATACATTACCACCAGGTTTTAAAAGGTTCATATTCTGCATCCATATTCAGAAGGTGCTTAGCTAGCTTATAGCATTCCAAACTTACCAGGTGGCGATAACTTACTGCCCGATCGAGCTTGCGATGGTGTATGCTCTGCTGCAGCTTTTCTTCCCAGGCCTTAACAAATACCTTGCGGCCACTGTTTGATAGAAAACAAGCATCGTCGATGAACTCGAAATGTTCTGCACGTAGTTCCTTGCGGTTACACAACTTGAAAATCAAGCGATCTACCAGTATCGGCTTGAAAATTTCCGCCATATCCAGTGCCAGGCTATAGCGTCTGGTACCCGGTTCGTGTAGGTAACTTACCGTCGGGTTCAACTGAGAATTGTACAAAGCATCCAGGCACAGTGTATAACACACGGAGTTGCCAAAACTCACCAAAGCGTTCAGTTCGTTTAGCGGCGGTCGCTTGCGGCGTCCTTCCCAGGCATAGCCCTCCACAATTTCCTCAAAGGTTGCATAATAAATCTGCCGGCAGTTGCCCTCTACGCCCATCAGTTCAGGGATGGTATTGACAATTGGTAAGACTTCGCGAAGTGCTTTCAGTTGATTTAATTGACTCTCTATATTTCTCTCCCGACTTGCGTAATAACGAAGGTTTTTTAACATATTGAAGGTTGCGCCTTCAACCAAAGACCGTGCAATTCGAAGCCGATGCTTCTTTGAACGGTAGGCATCTGTCTGCGCAATCAGCATCTGTCCGGCCAAAAGGTATTCCTTCGGGCTGAACGAACCGGTGTAATGTTTGTAATAATCGAAAAAATGTACCGGGATGTGCTGCTGACCCAGGAAATTATACAACGCACTGTTGGCGTCTATACTACCGAAAATGTATAAGGCGCTCACCCCGGTCACTGGCAGGTAGCGGGGTTTAGGGAGGATTCCATCTTCCCCCGCAACGGGCTCAAATTTTAGCGTATGGTCCTTGCGGCTCATGCGGCCGGGGTTGAAAAGGTAGTAGGCTTTCTTCATGATGGAATGGTTTATTGGTGTGTTGGTATATCGGTTTGACGGTGGATCGTGCAACGTTTCAATAGAGGCCGTTACACCGTTGAACCGCTACACTGCCAATCACACAAAGCAAAAATCCCGGAATGCACAGTTCCTACAAATCCCCTTCTGTACCAGCTCCGGGCATTCCGGCAATTGGACAATGCGCTCCACCTCCGCCTTCCAGCGCCCGAACTCCCGGCGGTCGGCATCCGTCAGGGGCGGCACCTCCGTCGAGCGGCGCTGCTTTGGGTATTCGATCACGCCCGATGCCCCCATGATGCCCCGCTGTTCCAGCGCATACAGGTAGTACTTCACCTGGGCAATATGGGCATGCTCCAATTTGGAACTTTTCTTGACCTCCCGCACAGTGTTGGTGGACGGGTCGAAATGGTCGATTTTCAATGTACCGAGGTTGAGCTCTTTCCAGCGCTGAGGGCGGCGGGCGTAGGTGGTTTCGCCGATGAGCTTGCCCTCTGCTACAGCTTGGCTGTTGTCCTCCATCCGCATGCCTCGGTGGTGCAGCCACAACTTTCGGTGACAAAGGTGATAGTAGGTGATGTGAGAGGCGGAGATCATACAGGCTGCAACTGATTCTCATAGTCGAAAGCCGACAATTGCTCAATCAGATATGCCCTTGCCTCATCTTGTGCGGTGGCTTTTTCTTGGGTGGTCAAAACATATCCAGCTGCCGGTAGGGATACGAAGGTCTTTACTCCATCCAATTCTTCTTCGATGATGGGCATCACCTTCTCCCCATCGCCGACCAACTTTGCCCTGATGCTGCTGGCCACTTTGTTAGCGTTATCGCTCACGGTGACAGCCAGTGTTTCCATTAAACTGAAAGTACGGGATTGGTTGGAAGCGATTTTCCAGTTGAGGATAGCATCGGCAAGGGCAAGGATAAGTTTGTCCCGAACGACTTTTGGGGCGACAAGGCATGGCCCAAAAACATTCTCGCTTTCTACCCAGCCATTTTCACGGAGTTCGGTTTCCACATCGTGGGTGATTTCGGGTTCAAACAGGTTGAGGTTAACTGAAAACAACCGCCGCAAATCAATGGCAATATCCATGACGAAGAGGCCAGCCGCCCGGTTGCTTCCGGGAATCCATTTTCTGGTTAAACTTCTGTCCTTACCTGAAAGCACCTCTTGGATTTCTTCATCAGAAAGCACATTCCCTTTGTCATCCCTTACAATGATATTATTGTTGGGTCGGTCGCTACGGTCGAACGTCATATTCTCAGAAGTCGTCCCAGCAAGTTTTGGGTGCAGCGCACGCATAGCTGAAATGGAAAGTGGGCTGCGCCGTTTCAACGTCCTTTCTTTGCCGCCTTTGGCAGCATACATCCAACCACCCAAAAGCTGGTCTGCATGGGCAGGGTTGCAAGTTCCTGCAACTTCCCCTTCCGATAACTCACCTTTCTTAACATCCCAGTAGAAGGTCGTCGGTGAGCCTGGCGTATTAAGTGCACCATTCAAAGAATCCATAATAGACCGTTTCACTTGTTGGCCACTCGAATAAGGTACTGGTATTCCAAATTGAGGATCAAAATATCTTTTCTGACCATCGGCTACACAAAAAACAGTATGTTCGGCGTGTTTTAGGGTTCTGACATAAATGGTATTCATGATTGTAAGTTTTTAAGGTTTTTGATTGGTGAATTCGGCATAGCCGTAGTCAAATTTTAGCAGGGTGATGAAGTAAGAGAAGTCCTCTTTGCTCAGGAAATGGACTTGGTCACGGAGACTGTTCATTTTGTCTTTGACTTCCTGTTCCACCTCATCGCTGGTGACAATCTTGTTGAGTGCTTCCAGCATTTTGATTTTGTTGGTCTGGAAAAACTCCTTTTCCAAGAGGTTTTTGCGGTCGAGTTTCCTACCCCCGGCACGGTACCGCACGAGCGCCTGGGCGATGTCCCGGCTGTAATCCGAGATGTCGGTCTTGTTTTTTGATAGCATAGCGACTAACCAAGTTTTATATGTTTGATAGGAAATGATGATTGCTTTTGATTTGGCGGTTTCCTTTTCCATCCGTTCACGGAAATCTTCCTCGCTTTCGCCTTTTTTCTGGTCGGTTTTTGTGGAATAGAATTGGAGGTTTTTCTTATCCCCAAAATAGTTTTTCAAAGACTCCGGGCGGAGGGCGTGGAGGCCGATGCTGCCCATTTCACAAGCCCGTTTGATGTGTCGGCCAAAGAATGCCTCGAACTCGCTGGTGCGCTTGATTCGATATTCATCTTCGCCAAAAAGTTTTTGGTAAATACCAATTAAGTTTCTCCCACTTTGAAATTGGAAAGGAATGAACCCGACCGTTTTATTGGTCGAGCCGAGGGAGAAAACATAAGCCGTTGCTGACTCAATTTCGAGATAAGTGGAAAGGCTGAAGAAAAGCTTAGACCATGAAACGGTATTCAGGTCTATACCTTTTTCATTTGTTGTGAATGCCCCTTCCTTTTCCAAAGTCATAAAATTAAAAGCCTCGTCGAACCATCCATCAAATCGATAGGCCAACCACTGACCGTTCCAAGTCGTCAATTTATATGGTGGCAATTTCTCAAATAACGGGTCATTCAAAAAGCGGCGGTAATGCCTCCAGCCTTCAAAAGTGGTATAGGTGATTTCAGGGTCATCAAAGAGAATGGTGTAACCACCAGCCACCCCCAAGCTCAACGTACCGCCTATCCAAGACAGGTAAACATCCTCGTCGTCAGAAGGCATAGCAAGGTCTGTGACCAGACCAGAAGTGGTTGCAAAGCCTTTATTTTCAGATGCTGGGAAGCCAAGGGCTATGCTTGCATCCCGTTCCCCTGAACCGATTTTTTCTTGGAGCTTCTTCAAATTTTCCAAGCGTTCGGCTGGCTCAAAAAAAGGTTTCTTGCTCGAAAGCCCTTGCACAAAAGGAGAGTTGCCAGCCCACAGCAGGTATTTTTCATGGTTGAAAATCTGCTCAAAGATTTCCTGCTCAAAAAACTCCTTCGCCGAAAAATCCGTCCCGTTCCGGTGGTTGTATTCTTTTAAAAATGTTTCGCCAACTACGGATGTGTACATGGTCAACTGATTTGATGGTTAACATTGGTATGTTTGAGTTCAGCAGCCAATAAGCCGAGTTCTTCATTGTATGCTTCATTGGGTATTTGGTAGGGACCGTTGCCATATTCCAGCCTTGGAAACTTGTGTACAGACCAGTACCGCACGGGGATTTCCAATTCCATTCTTTGCTGGTAATTACCATCCCGATATATGGCCGTATCGCTTTCCACGATGCAGGTCACGCTGTCTATTTCGAGCATTTCCACCAACCATGCCGTACCGTTGGTCAGAGGTGCAATTTTCCAAGTGCCATCTGATTGGAAAGCGGCAGCTTCTTCGATTTTCATAAAATCTATTTCGGTGAAAACACTGTCAATTTTTCCCTGCAAATCCCGCTCGTGCAGTACGTTGCCATCTGGCAGTACTTCATAGCTTTTTTGTAAAATGGGGAGGTCGTAAGGCAGTGCCTCTTTTTCTTCTTTCGGGGGAGCGATGACATAGATGGGTTTGGTTTTCCCAATTGTCTCTTTGTGCCGTTTTCGGTTCACCCGGCCAAAGCGCTGGATGAGCGCATCAAGCGGGGCGCACTCCGTCACCATAAGGTCGAAGCTGATGTCGAGACTGACTTCGACTACCTGCGTCGAGACGACGATGCAGGCATCGTCGGCCGTATTGAAGCGGCCTGTCGGCTTTGCGTTTTCATCCAATCCGATGAGTTCCTTTTCCCGCTGTTTGCGGTCTTTACGTTTCATTTTGCTGTGCAAAAGCAGGGCATCCACATCGGGATATTCCAACCTTATTTTTTCAAAAACATCCTGTGCCGATTTAACCTGGTTACAGACAATCAGCACCTTTTGCCCTGCTTCCACGGCGTTTTTAACGATTGATTTCGAAGTTTCCCAGTCTGCAATTTTGTGGATGGTATGGCGGTCATATTCGCCCAGTTCTTCGGGCGAAAGTTTGGTTTCCAACACTCGCTCCGCACCAAGTATTTCAATAATTCTATTGTACAAAACGGAAGGCATGGTGGCCGTCCCGATGTGGAGGCGGCAGCCAAGGCTTTTCAAAACGGCAATCAATTTCAAAACAATGGCCTGTGAAATGGCGGAATAGGTATGCACCTCGTCAAGGATAATATCACAACCTTTTACGTCCACAATCATGGCCTCAAAACCTTTGCTGCCGAGGGCAATCCCTGCCAATTGGTATGGTGTCAAAACCTTGATGGCCGAACCGGGGTGGCGCTGCAAAACGATGTCTTCCCGGTCGCCGTCTTCCTTTTCGATGAGTGACGAAGCAGCATGAAGCACCCGGATGTCGAGGGTTGGATTGTCTTTTTCCAAATTGTTCACCAGACGGAAAAACATCGCATTAATGGAAGCCTGAAATGGCAGCGTGTAAAATACCCGGCCCCGACAACGGCGGAAAAGAAAATCCGTTTTGCCAGCCCCTGTACTTGCCACAACCATCGTATGTAGTAATTCTGAATCAGCAGAGTAAAGCGATAACGGGTACATTTCGGAAGTCCGGTTAAAGAATTTCAAATCGGGTTGGACAAACAGGTTTTCCAACTTCATATCCGTCTTGTCAATCATTGCCGAGGCGAAGTGGTCAGCGCCCATCAGCAGCCCTCGCAATTCGGAATAGCCCCTTTCTTTTTTCACCTTCCTTTTGCAAAAGACGATGACATAGTCATACATATCTTCTGCTTCCCTTCGGGAAATTGGGCGGGTTTCAATGTCAAAACATTCGAGGATTTCGAGCGCTGCCGGGCTCCAAGTTTCCCAATCACCCAAGTGGTACTCTAACACATTGGACTCCACATTCGTCAAATCCAAAATGCCTTTTTCTCTTGGGTCTTTGCGAACTGATTTGTGGTGAGCTACAATCATTTCAATCGTATCGTCCCGCCAATCTTCCCTGACAAGGCAAAGGAAAAAAAGCGAAGTGATTTCATGCCGGAAAGTCTGCTCTGATTTTTCGCCATTCAGTCGTGCCTGGAAAACTGGATGCGCCTTTCCAATATCATGGAAAATGGCAGCCAGTGCTGCCTTTGGAACATCGAAGCCCGTATTGGCCGCAATTTTTTTAATAGCCAATTTGACGTGCATCAAATGGTCGAAGAGCGTCGTCCATTCAGGCTTTCCCTTGGCTTTTATTTCGGGATGCTGGTTCATTGGAGCGTATTGATGGGGTTGCCAACCACCCGTAACCACCCGTGCATTGGGCTGCCATTTTCGAAGCGGTTGTATCCGACAAGGAATGATTTTTCATTTTTTTCAAAAACCAGTTCGAAGCCGTTGAAAAGCTCGTCATTGGAAATAAAATCTTCTGATGAAACTTGTTCTATATTTTCAAGTGTGGGATAGAGAATGTCCTCATTCCTGCAAAGGCAGATGTGCTGTCGATTGGCCCTTTCGGCATCTTTCTCATTTTCAAATGCCAGCCATAAAACTGGATTGAGCAAGACGCTCCGAACCAAAATGGCATAGTCCCGGGAGTATGTGTTTTTGCTTTTGTTCCACCCCCTCGGCTGTATTTGCTCTTGTTGCCCGTCCATGCGGTCGTATGACAGACGGTGGCTTTTGATTTTGTAAATGCCAAAGGGTTCGTTTAGTAGTTCGGGAAATAGCTTTCGCTCAATTCCTGCTACAATCGAAGGCGTTAGAAACTGCTGCGAAAAAGTTTCGCTGTCCCGAACCGCAGTCCATGGCTTGATGAAGCCAAATGGCCCTGAATATTTTACGATGTGATATTCCATGATAAGAAGTTTTTAGTGTATCACCGCAATGCCCCAAACCCAATCCCCGTCGAATTCCCCACCCCCACTTCCCAGGCAAACTGCACTGCCCGTTCGTCGCCTTGCACGATGACCGGGCAGAAGGCTGCACGCAGGTCAAGTTGGTTGAAGCGAACTTTTTTGTAACACACCTTATTATATTGCGGGTCGAAAGCCACAGCGACATCGGATGGCAAGCCAAAGCGCCGCAATTTGTTTTTGAGGGTCTCCGTCAGACAGCCGTTGGCTTCGGGGTCGGGAGGGAAGAAATATTGCGGGTGTTTGCTCCCTTCGATTCGCCGTTGGATAAACACCGGACTTTGCACCACGAACCGATATCGATTGCCAAAGTCGGGGGTGACCTGAATAGTCACCTCTTTGACGTTCATACCCCAGTTTATGTGCTGCCCTTCAAATATTCCCTGAATTACTTTTTGGTTCAGCTCTTTTAGAGGTGAACTGATGAAAAAGCCTGCCCCATTGGGGAAGTCAAAGCCATCCCTCCTATAATGTGCTCCTTCCAACCAGGAAAGGGAATAAAGGGAAATATCGTCGTGAAGCTCGTTTTCTCCAAGCCATTTGTGAAACGCTCCAACAAGGCTTTGTTGATAATTAAAAGGAACAATTTCTTGATTTGGTGATAATGTTAGCCAAATTCGCATATTATTACATAAATTTTTCTTACAAACTTATGTGAGAACGTGGTGAAACCATTTCCCTACCCCATTAAAAAATTCAATTTTCCTATTTCGTTCTGCAAATGCTGTAATAATGAATAGGGTGAAATAACTTGTACAAGTTGATGATGATACCCTAAAATAAAATTGGTCAGTCCAATAAACTTATGATTGACCATGCATTGAAAATCATAGATATCCATTTCCTCTTCTTCAATGTAAGCCTTAGTCAACGGGAATCGCTCAATCAATTCATTATAGGCACCAACCTTCAACCTCAAATGCACCATAACTTGTTTATTATCCACGATTCGAAATGGATCCGTCAATAAGATTTGGTGCTTCCCCTCATTTTCCCACCCTTGATCAAGTAATTTAACTCGAAGTATCCGAGAAATGCGATAGTGTCTTAATGCTCCTTTATCGAGATCATAAGCATGGAGTATATCATCCGGTGGACTAGGATGGAAAGGTTCTACCTTTCGATCTCGCACTTCATTACTGTTGCCGGATTTATATCCTTTGAGAATGACTTGACGTTTTTCCTCCTTTGCTTGTAAAAGTAAATCAATTTTACTCAAGTATGGTTTTCGTAAATAGGCGTGTCCCAACCGATGATAATCATACAATGATGCCAATTTCCGTTTAAGGCGCGCTCCTTGAATTGAATGAGGAGATACCTGGTCGATCGCTTGCCAAAGGATAAATTGGTCTTCTTCTGAAAAATGCAATAGCTCACTGAGTCGAAGGTATGGCTTTTCTTCTTCTAGAAAATACCGATATTGAGTATCAAAGGATACCATTAAGCCTGCGTCCCGGAATATATTTAAATCTCCTTTAATTGTATCAATACTCACCTGAAATCGATCGGCCAACATCCGTATCGTGAACATTTTCGGACTTTCAATGAGTATTCTCAATAAGATGATTATACGAGTCCGTGTACGGCTGTTCTGGTGGATCATGCTTATTTCATATAAATGTTAAATTAAATTCCGGATCACCCGGAAAAGGTAGATCTTGATTTCTATTTTTAACGTTTTCCGTATCCTTAAGTTGACAATCCAGGTTCAATTGCGATTTCAGATACAAATTACAAGTTACACATTTAGAATTAATTTATATAAAGTCATAATGGCAAATGCGACATGACCTCTCATTGTGATTCTCCAGCTTCTGATAAATCAGTCAACGTCAGCCTAAATCCTTGGCGACAAGCGTATTCATCTTCACTTCTTCAATGAATAGAATCTGTGCTTGACGAACGACTCATTACCTTTCCTATTTTCGAACTAAAGCCTTAAGAGACCCAGAGATTCTCCTTTACCTAAGTATCCCCTTTGTTGATGGCAATATTTCATAAAAAATTGCCAATCTTTCTTATTCATTTTTTAGGATCTCTCCGATAGTATCGAGATGACATTTTTTTCCCTGCTCCCTGCTCTTCGCTTCTTTTCCCAGCTCCCAGCCCTATGCTCCCTGCTCTATACTCCTTCAACTCCACAACCGGTCCCACGACCGTACCTGATCCCATTCCGGGGTCGGACGGAAGTACGACTGATCCTCCGGATCCAGGTGCTGCCTGGCGACGTCTTCGTTGAGTTCAATGCCCAGTCCCGGTCGCTCGGGGACAAAAGCAAAGCCCTTTTCGATCATCGGCTCTCCACCGGTCAGCGCCAGGTCATTCCAATACGGCACATCGATGGAATGGTGTTCGAGGGCGATGAAGTTCTGGGTGGCGGCGGCACAATGCACATTGGCCATAAACGAGACCGGCGTCCCGGCAAAATGCATCGCCATGGCGACTCCATGATCTTCCCCGTAATCGCCGATCTTTTTCGTTTCGAGGAGTCCGCCGGCGCTGGCCAGGTCGGGATGCACAATGTCCACGGCACGGTGATCGATGAGCTTGATGAATTCCTCCTTGAGGTAGATGTCCTCGCCGGTGAGCACCGGCGTCTCGATGGCACGGGCGATTTCGGCCAGCTGATCGGTGTATTTCCAGGGTACCAGGTCTTCCAGCCAGGCGAGGCGGTAAGGTTCGACGGCCCGGCCGAGGCGAATCGCATTGTTGAGGTCAAAATGCCCGTAGTGGTCGGAAGCCAGAGGAATTTCGTAACCGACCGCATCACGCACTTTCGAGACGTACTCCATCATGATATCGAGCCCCTTTTCGGTGATTTGCACGGCGGTGAACGGGTGTTCGGTCGCTCCGTAGCTGCCCGGTGACATGTCCCACTGGCGGTTGATGTCCCAGAAATTGGAATTGACCACGGTATCCGGGATGTTGGCCAGCATGCGCAATCCGAAATCCATTTTCAAAAAAGTAAATCCCTGGTCTTCCACGCGGGTACGCATCTTCTCGGCGAAGCCTTCCGGATCATCCACTTCCGGGGTGTCGGCGTACAGCCGGACTTTCTCCCGGTACTTGCCGCCAAGCAACTGATAGGCCGGAACGCCATACGCCTTGCCGGCCAGATCCCACAAAGCCATTTCGACGGCACAAACGCCGCCGGCCTGCCGCCCATGAAACCCAAATTGCTTGATGCGTTTGAAGACCATCTCCACATTACAGGGATTCAGGCCCAGGATGCGCGACTTCAGGAACAACGCATAGCGCCAGTTGGCGCCGTCGCGCACCTCTCCCAAACCATAGATGCCCTGATTGGTGTCGATGCGGATGACCGGGCAACGTCCGGTGCTGTTCATCACCGTGGCATAACGCATGTCGGTAATTTTCAGGTCACCCGGCGCCGAAGCACGGTTCACCCCCTGCGTGGTGTATTCCAGCGTCTCTCCCAGCGGGGCCGCCATCATGGCGCCCAACGCCAGGCCTCCCATGCCGGTCTTACGCAGGAAATTCCGGCGTCCATTGGCTTCGTTGTCAGCTATTTCGTCGTCGTGAACGCCCAGGCGTTCGAGGAGTTTTTTGGATGGAGAAGACATGGGGATGGATGATTTAGGAGTTGTGATTTAGGATTTGTGATTTTAGATTTGTGATTTTAGATTTAAGCTTCTAACATCTAATGTCTATATGTCTATTATCTAACATCTAACTTTATTACCAGGTCCGGTCTTTCATAAACGCATCCAGTTCTTCGCGGCTCATCGGGATCTTGTCGGGATTGGCGTCGAGCCAGGAGATAAAATCCTTTTTGATCTCGTCGGACCACTGGGCGTCGATTTGTCCGGGGGTGTATTTCCCTTCCCGCAGGCGTTGATGGCCGAACTGATCCCGCAAGGCGATGAATTCGGCAGTAATGACCACTTTTTCCAGCAAATGCGGCGGTATGGCGATGATGCCTCCGTCCTTGGCCAGGATCACATCTCCGGGCAGCACGGTGGCCCTCCCGATGCGGATGGGATTATTGATGGAAGCCAGCATCATCTGCTGGATGTAGGAGGGATCGTAACCTTTCACCCAGGCATTAAATCCGTCGATCTTGGACAATCCCTCCCAGTCGCGGACCGAACCATAGAAGATCACCCCATTGTTGGAATGGGCATAAATGGAGTTGCCCAGGTTGTCTCCGATCAGGGTGCCATCGACGATCTTGCCGTAGCTGTCGGCGATGTAGATGTCCCCGTTGCGCAGGACATCGATCGGCCAGGAATTGGTATTGCCGATGCGTCCTTCTTTTTTACCCTGTTCCCGGATCAGATTGTCCCATCCGGGGCGCAGGGGCATGTATTGGGCCGTCACTGCCCGGCCGACCATGGGTTTTTCCGGCCACATCACCTTCCATTCTCCTTCAAACTGGTTGTGATACCCTTCATTGCGGAGGATGCCCCAGGCCTCTTCCAGCGAGATATTCTTCAGCCGTTCCAACAGACGGTCCGGTGTGTGGGGACGACCATCGGGAAAACGCGGTCCCTGCCATTCCGGGGTGAGGGCAATGATCTGATCCGGGGTCAGGGTCACTGCCTGACCCCACAGGGCCGATCCGCCGATCAGCATAAATACCAAGAGAACAATTCCTTTACGCATTCGTGTACTTTTTATGGCTGACGGCCTCCTTGCCGTTAGGCAGCGCGTCAACCTTTGTTTAAAAATAATAAAAAACGATACCAGCCCCAAAAGGAATGGATACCCACCCGGATTTGGTTGAGTTTTCCGCCGCTAAACGGGCTGTTTTTCCCTCACATCCGGACTGTTATCGCACACAGTCACGAATTTACATTTCGTTGTAAAATAACCCGGATTTCCTTTGGAATTTTGTCACCTAAAACAGGATGGATTTGGGGTAAAAATTTTTATACGACGAATCAAAATTCATAAGCGACTGGTATTCATATTATAAAACATGCTTATCCACACTATGTGAATAACTTTTCTCCGGGCATCCTAAAAAAGTTGATCGCTTGCTTGTATTTTGGAAGTCCCAATCATATTAGAAGATATTTCAATATGACATTGGATTTGGAATTTGGTAACTTTAAAGCGATTAATATGGAAGTAATGGCACGCCCGAAAGTACAGCCCCGCGTCAAAAAGAAAACATTTACCTACGAAGAAGCCCTGAAAGCCAGCATCGATTACTTCGACGGAGATGAATTAGCCGCCAGCGTCTGGATCAACAAATACGCCCTGAAAGACTCCGACGGCAACCTGTACGAGCAAACCCCGGCCTATATGCACCGGCGGATCGCGGCTGAGATCGCCCGCGTCGAACAGCGCTATCCGAACCCGGTCACCGAAGAAAAACTTTTCCAGGTACTGGATCATTTCCGTTACATCGTTCCCCAGGGAAGCCCCATGGCCGGCATAGGTAACCGCCTCCAGGTTTCTTCCCTGTCCAACTGCTTTGTCATTGGCAGCCAGGCCGATTCGTACGGCGGCATCATGAAGTCCGATGAAGAGCAGGTCCAGTTGATGAAACGCCGCGGCGGGGTCGGTCACGACTTGTCCCACCTGCGTCCGAAAGGCGCTCCCGTCAAAAACAGTGCCCTTACTTCCACGGGTATTGCCCCCTTCATGGAGCGTTTTTCCAATTCGACCCGCGAAGTGGCCCAGGGCGGCCGGCGTGGCGCCCTGATGCTTTCCATTGCGATCAAACACCCCGATGCCGAAGATTTTAT
>JAGQXC010000138.1 GCA_020436785.1 Saprospiraceae bacterium
CGGCTATTTATTGACCAAGACGAAACTCATTGACCGTCATCAGGCCCTGGAATTTATCCATTATCCGCCCGACCAGGAAAGCCTGGACCGCGCTTCCTTCCGGTTAAAATTTGAAGAACTCTTTTTTTCGCAGTTGCGCCTCCTTTACCTCAAACAGCAACGGACACTGGCAACCAAAGGCTATGATTTTCCCGTAGTCGGTGATTTTCTCCATTCATTTTATGCTCAAAAGCTGCCTTTTGAACTGACCAATGCCCAAAAGCGTGTCATCAAGGAGATCCGTAAGGATTTAGGTTCCGGGTATCAAATGAACCGTCTTCTGCAGGGCGATGTGGGCAGCGGCAAGACCATGGTGGCATTAATGTGTATGCTGATTGCCCTGGACAATGAGTACCAAAGTTGCCTGCTCGCACCGACGGAAATTCTTGCCAGTCAACATTACCGGTCACTGACCCAATTCACCCAGGGTTTGGGTGTGCGGATCGCTTATTTGTCCGGTTCGGTCAAAGGCAATCCGCGCAAAGAGATCCTGCGCTGGTTACATGCCGGCGAAATCCACATCATGGTCGGAACACATGCGCTGTTGGAGGACCCGGTCCGTTTTAAAAGGTTGGGGTTGTGTATCATCGACGAGCAACATCGCTTCGGAGTGGAGCAACGTTCAAGGCTCTGGCAAAAAGCTTCACCCTTTCCGCCTCATGTCCTGGTGATGACCGCAACCCCTATCCCAAGAACCTTGGCCATGACTTTATATGGAGACCTGGATGTATCGGTGATCGATGAATTACCGCCGGGACGTAAGGAGATTAAAACATTACACCGCACTGAGGCAGCCCGTCCGCAAGTGATCGAATTCATGCGCATGCAAATCGAAGCGGGTCGTCAAATCTATGTCGTCTATCCGCTGATCGAAGAATCGGAAAAACTCGATCTCCAAAATTTGCAAACGGGTTACGAAGCACTGCTCCAACATTTTCCCCGGCCAAAATACCAGATGAGTATCGTGCATGGCCGGATGAAACCGGAGGATAAAGAATTCGAAATGAAACGGTTCATTGACCGCAAAACCCAAATACTGATTTCCACCACGGTTATCGAAGTGGGCGTCGATGTCCCCAATGCGACTGTAATGGTCATCGAAAATACCGAACGGTTTGGGCTTTCTCAATTGCATCAACTTCGCGGTCGCGTCGGCCGGGGAGGAGAACAGTCTTATTGCCTGTTGATGACCGGTTTCAATCTTTCCGCTGAAGCCAAGAAGCGGATTGACATCATGGTGCGCACGAACAACGGTTTCGAAATTGCCGAAGCCGATCTTGAATTGCGTGGTCCCGGAGATATTGAAGGTACCCGCCAAAGTGGTCAGATGGAATTTGCCATCGCTGACCTCGGCCGGGATGGTAAAATCCTCCAGGCGGCCCGGGCGCTGGCCAAAGCCATATTAAGCAAGGATCCTTCATTACAATCAAACCATAATGCACCCTTGCGTAACTACCTTGATCATCTAGCCGATCAGATAACCTGGAGTAAGATTGGATGAACGAACTAAAAAATCCCGGACTTCATCCGGATTTGGCGTCCATCAGTAGAAAAGATTGTTCCTGTCCGTTCAAATCCGCCTACCTTGTCTAAAACATAAAGAGTTCATGAGTCGAAGACCCTATAAAACGACCGGTTGTTTCCGGTTTTTCCTGCTCATCGTGATCCTGGCACCCCTGGCCTATCTGGTTGCCTCTTACGTTAACGGGGAGGATGGCATCGGCAACCTAAAAAGACTTCTACACATCGAGCCCCGGGAGGTCACGACCACTACCCCGGTTCAGACCGACAATGTGGATATCCTCAAGGAACAACTGAGAATTAAAGATGCCCGTGTTGAAGAGTTAATGAAGGAAAACGAAAAGCTAAAGCAGGATTTGAAAGACATGGAAGCGTTGCTTGACAAAATGCATGAGACGCCGGATTCCGGTCAGTAACAGGCTTGGAGATTGATTTTCAATGCCTGATGGTGGAAAAAAATTTCATTTGCCTTCCTTCCTGTTTATCCATTAATAATGAGGGCCGGAATACTCCAATAGAATATTTACCAATCATTCTCCTGATTTTCACAATTTTGATAGGCATTGTCGTGGCTGACGCAGAGGAGGGTATCTGCCGTACTTCCTGATTTTCCCTTTATTTTCTTTAAACTTGTATGCTAAAATCAACTGGGAGTATGATACGTATATTAGCCAATGACGGTATCGAACAGGATGGTCAAACCCTTTTAGAGGAAGCCAATTTTGTTGTCGAAACCGAAAAAATTCCTCAGGAAGAATTACCCAGCAAATTACCCCAATACGATGTCATCATAGTCCGGAGCGCCACCAAGGTGAGAAAGGAACTCATAGATCAGTGTCCCAATCTGAAAGTGATCGCACGTGGTGGAGTAGGATTGGACAACATTGATGTGGATTATGCCCAAAGTAAGGGCATTAAGGTTTTTAATACCCCGGCAGCTTCTTCAAAATCGGTTGCTGAACTTGCTTTCGCACATATTTTTGCATTGGCAAGAGGACTTCACCTTTCCAACCGGGAACTTCCCAAAGGTGTGGATTTTGCGAAGTTGAAAAAACAATTCTCCTCCGGATTTGAATTACGGGGAAGGACCTTGGGCATTCTCGGTTTAGGCCGCATCGGCCAGGAGTCTGCACGGATTGCGCTGGCACTTGGCATGGATGTGATTCCGGTGGACATCATGATCGAAGAAGCAGATATTGACATCGAATTTGACCGTTATCCGGATATCAAAGTTCGGCTGCATCTTGAATCGGAAGAAATGGAAAGAATGCTGGAAGTCTCCGATGTGATCACGGTTCATGTGCCCTTTAAAGGTGGAAAACCTTTAATCGGCGCCACGGAGATTGCCAAGATGAAAAATGGGGTCATCCTGATCAATACTGCCAGGGGTGGTGCCATTGATGAAGAGGCCCTCTTGGAAGGTCTCAACAATGGTAAGGTAGCCGGCGCCGGTATTGATGTCTTTATGAACGAGCCGACACCCAACCCGGACCTTTTGTCACATGACAAAGTTAGTGTGACACCACACATCGGCGCAAGTACGGAAGAAGCTCAGACCCGTATCGGACTCGAACTTGCCGAACGCATCATTCAGCATTTCGATCGCGGATAATTCTTATTGATCGTCCGGATCCAGGATTGCTTCCACCGTGACTTCAAACACCAGTGGAGTGTTGGGCGGAATGGTATTTCCGAAGCCAGCCTCGCCATATCCTCGCGAACTGGTCATGGCAAAAAGGGCATGTGAACCTACCTGTAGCCGTTGCAGCGCTACATTCCAACCATCAACTCCGTTGCCTACATAGGTAATCAAAGGTTTACCCTGACGATCGCTGCTGTAAAAGATATCTCCCTGTAGGGAAGATACGCGGTAATGGATACGAATCAGATCGCCCCAATGTAGGGTGTCGCCGGCTCCGGTGTCGAAAACCATTAAATAGATACCGGAATCCAACTGCTCTGCGGTTGGGTAATTCGCAGCAAGGAAATCGATGATGGCATTTTCCTGTTCTTCAAATGGTGTCCGCGGCTGGGAATGGTAATAACCATAAACGGGTACATCGACCGGAAGATCATCCCCGGAAGATGCAACGTCCGTTTTCACCTGACAGGCGAATAGCATGATGGCCATGCCGATAAACCAGATGGTCTTTGTCATTTCATTGCAAGTTTACGAAGGGAATGCCTAGTTTGCGAACTTTTTCGAGGACATGCTGTTTGCGATAAAACATGACCAAGCATTATGGAAAAAATCCGGTTTGATGAATTAATCCAGTCCGAAATACCGGTTCTGATCGACTTTTATGCGGAATGGTGTGGACCTTGCATGACGTTTTTGCCCATCCTTCAGGAGCTCAAGCAGGAATTCGGAGATCAGATCAAGATCATCAAAATCGATGTGGATAAACATCTGGAGTTGGTCCAGAAAATGCAGATCATGGGTGTCCCAACCTTGATGATCTATCAGAAAGGTCAATTAATCTGGGGAGCTCCCGGCGTGCCGACTAAAATATTTTTGCAGGAAAAGCTAAGACCATTGCTGCCAACCACCGCTTAGACTCAGCCTTTCACACCGCGAATGCGGGTAACTTCATTGATCCAGCATGGGACGGTATAGCGATCCCCTTCATGCATGTTCATCATATGCAAGTCACCATTGGTAGGCATGTATTGCGTGTACTCATTAATTAGCTGATTCGCTTCCTTGGCAACTGAAGGATCGATCCTTTTCGCATATTCAAATTTATCAATGGCGGCCCAAACAACCCGTTGGCTGTCAAAACCCCGGCCGGGACCACATAATGGGCCACTACTGGCATAAAGCTTCCCGATCAGCATGTACGGCTCACCCCAATCATCTTTCAGGGCAGCTGCGTCCAGTGCGTATTTTCGTGCCTGGGGAAAATTACGCAGGTTCCCATAATATATCTTTGCGACGACCAACAGGTATTTCGCCTTTTTCTCCGGATCATCGGAGTTCTTGACAAAGTCCAGGAACTGATCGATGGCTTCCCGGTATTTGCCATTTTGCAAAGCATCAAAGCCCTGACGCAGGGGGCCGGTTTCGGTGGTAACGATACAATACTCCTGTAAAGCTCCTAATAATTCTTTGACCTTGGGATCTTCCGCATCACAGCCGCCCCAACGAAAGCGAGCCAGGACCGTACGGATGACATCACAATCCTGTGGGTTGTCCAGGTATTCCTGGTAATATTTATCCATGTAATAATTGCAATCGTAGAAGCCCTCTACTCCTTCGAATTCTTCCAATCTGACCGGTGCGTAAGACTCGATAATCTTCCAGGGCTCACAAGCTTTCTCATCTTTGCAGGTAGACAATCCTTCGGCCAGGATGTCTTTCACCAGCTTGCCATATTTCTGCGCCTCGGCCATGTCAATATTTTTCTCCACATACATCTGCAGGATCAGGGCGGTAAATGGATTCAAAACATAATAATCGGTCTTCAAGCCGTACTTATCGATCGCTTGTTTAAATAGTTTATAGATCGTGTAGTCATCCGTCATAGCACGATACTTGTAATAATAGTCGAACGCCTTACGAGCTTCCACCTGTGCTTTGGGTTCACATTGTCCCAGCCGGTCATAGAGGTACATGATGGAATCGAGATACTGTTTTTTCTCTGCGGAGGTCGCTGCGGATTGGTAAAAATGATCAAAGATGGCAATCCCATCATCGTATTGGATGGTCCGTTGCCCATCAGCCATGGGAGCCCAATGAAACACTTTCTGCCAGTGGGGATAAGCTTGTTCGTACTCTTCTTTCCGGATGAGGTCCCGGTAAAGAACATGTTCCGTCTCGGCTTCATCCTGATGACCGGTCTCAAACCAGGTTGCGCAGGGGCCTGCTTCTTTAACCGGCTCCGGGGATGTACTTTCCACGGCTGTTGTTTGATCGGTCACTTTGGGTGAGCATCCCAGGGCAGTCCATAAGGCCACTGAGCAAAAGAATAAATAGTTTAATGGTTGCTTGATCATTCCAATCCAAATTAAGTACGCCAAAAATAATAAATGCTTCGTTTGTTCAGAAACGAAGCATTTATCCCGGGTAGTCTTCAGGCTGGTAACTTACAAGGAAACCGTCACTGTCTCACCGATCCAACAGCCTACTTTGTAAGATTTACCATCGGCACCGCGTTGGAAGATGTCTTCTTTTGGCGGCTTGTATTTGCTGTAACGACCAATCAGATCGGAAGCTTCATCCGATACTTCCGGGTCGATGCTGCGTGCCTGGGACCATTTATTAATGGCTGCGATGATAGCCAGACCTCTTTCGAAAGCATCATCGCCACAATTACGGCTGGATTGGGCATACATTTCTCCGATTAACATGTAGGGCCGTCCCCAACCATCTTTAAATTTTGCCGCTTTATACGCCGATTCACGAGCAGTACTCAACTGATCCATTTTCCTGAATTGGATCGATGCAATGGAGAACCAGTATTCGCCTTTCTTCGTATCATCGGTCTCGATATCGATGGCTTCCTGATATTTGGTGATGGCTTCTTTATAGTTACCTTCATCATAAAGACGTTTGGCTGCAAATGAAGGATTGGACGCCTCGAAATCTGCCAAACGGCGAGCATTTTCTTCAGCGGCGAATTTTTCGTATTTACCCGAAAGCTCTACCAGGAATGGGTCTTCTTTATCGCAGCCTTCCTGGGTTAATTTATTGTACACGTATTTCAAAACATCCAGATTCTCCGGATTGGCGCGGTATTCCGGTTCCAGTTTTTGTTTGAAATAGGCGCAGTCAAAAATTTCAGATTCGATTTCGGAAAACTTTCCATTCATGGCATCCTTTGCCTGCTGGAAGTATTCACCGTAATCTTTATTATTCTCGATGTTGTAATCGGCAATTTCATTCAGGATATCATACACGTCACGAACCTCTTCCTTTTCCATTCTTCCTTTTTGAAACTCATAAACCGAAATGGTGGCGTAAGGCATAAATATGGTGTAGAGGTTGTCTTTCCCAGCGTACTTGATGGCATTATCCAATGCCGATTTAGTCAAGGAATATGGGGCATTGAAGGTGTAAAAAAGATCGTATGCTTTCTGACCGTAGAGCAACCCTACCGTTCGATTTATGCAGGTTTGTTCATTACAATTTGGCACTTGAATGGCTTTATCCAGGTAACATTGTATGGCCTGGTCATAGAGCGCAATTGCCTTGTCCATAAATTCCTTCTTCTTGGCATCGTCTGTAGCCTGTTGGAATTTATGCTTGTAGATGGCGATACCATCCACATAATGATCGTCCCGTAAGCCGTCGGCTGCCGGAGCCAGATCATAGGCTTTCTGCCATTGCGCAAAAGCACCGTCGTAGTCTTCTCTTTTGATAAAGTCCCGGTAGGTCACGTGCACGTTCTCTGCCTCTTCTCTTTTTACGGCATCCAGCGTGGTCCAGTTGCCACATTGCGCCGATAGATCTACGGTTCCCAGCAGGAATACCCCACTGATCAAAAGCATGATGTTTTTCATGATTAATTGAATTTTCGTTTTAGAAACCATTCATCGTCATTAAGTGTAAATCCTACATTCAATTGAATGTACGAGTTTTTTAGTACATCGGGTTGGCCGAAACGGCCTATCTCCAGCGCTGCATTCATAAATGAAATCTTACGTTGCACGAAGAAAGGCACACCAATGCCGAGGGTTATTGCATATTCATTCAGTGGATCGCCATTGTAGACCCGTGGATCGCGTCCAACGCGAAAGCCCAGGCGATAATCAACGGTTTGTAGGAATCGGTTAAAGGCATTTATATCGGGCCGGTAACCTATGCCAAATGATAACATCCAGGCATCATTTAAGAGTTCCGGTTTGGCATCATTTTTATAGTTTGACCAGGATTCGGAAACAAAGTTAATTCCAGCCCGCCATTTAAATCCGTTACGGTAAGAAATTCCAACACTATAGCCTCCCGGCAATGTTCCGTCTCCGGCTAAATCATCCTGATACGAAATGGTATCGATGAGTGCTTCAGAAGTTGCAAATACCCGCCGATACAGCGCGTTGGACCGGGTCCGGATGCTCTGCTTACTATGCAAAGTAAGCCCGACGGTTACGATCTTTTCCGGTTGCTTTTCATTGGCTTTGGCGGTAGCGCGGTCCAGGGCAATATCATACATCGCACCGAAATTCCAGAGGATGCCCTTTACGCCGACGATGTCTTCGTAGACGTCGGAATAGGAATATTGATCCGGGAAATCAACTTGCCTGGTGTAGGTCATATTGCCAAATAAATACTGCAGATTCAGCCCTACCGCAAAATCCTTGTATTTAAGCCCATTGTTCCACTGGACCTTATAGGTACCGCCGGCTCCGCGATATTGCCGTGAAAGGGTTCCTACCTCCGCCAGGGTGGTCTGGTCCTCAATATTATAACCCACATTGGTATAGGGCATCAAACTGAAATTCATGCCCAGGTGAAGTGGTTTTTGTTTGCGTTCCAACACCTCATTGATGGGATTGATCAGTGGAAATCCCAGGGAAAGATAACTTAGGTTACCAGCCCAACGGTTGACGGATTGGCTGGGTTCGGAGAGATGGGTGCGACGGGCATTGACACCGACTTCAAAAGAGGTCGCTCTCAGATAACCCAGTGAGGCTGGATTGCCCTGATTGACATGATAGGGGTCCGTATACGATGCTGAAGTTCCTCCCACCGAAGATACCGCGATGTAGTCGGTGGAGAAAAAATCGCCAAGGCCGAATCTCGAGTAAGGCGAATTCACCTTTGGTTGGGCATCCAATCCCTGCACTAAAGCGAAAAGTATGATCAGGATGCAAAGCTTCCTCATAAAGACAAATTGAATCTTAATATCCGATGTAGGCCCTCCAGAATGAGATTTGGCACCACAAATATCTCAGATTTAAGTTGTTTTGACAAAAAAAATCCATCTCCACCCGTTACGATTACCCGCAGTCCGGGAAATGCCCTTCGAAAGCGTCCGATTGCCCCACGCACTTCATCCACAAATCCCGTCGTCGTCCCGAAGCGCATAGCCTCCTCGGTACTCTTACCAAAGAGTTTTTTGGTCTCCGTTGGCTCCAGCAAAGGCAACCTGGCGGTAAACGCATGCATGGCTTTAAATCGCATCTGCAAGCCAGGTGTTATGTTCCCGCCCTTGAATGCACCGTCGATTCCTACCAGATCGTACGTGACACAAGTACCAGCATCTACGACCAAAACCGGCAGGCCGGGAAAACGCGCTTGCGCGGCCACCGCCCCGGCAAGGCGATCTTTACCCAACGTTTTGGGTGTTCCGTAATCGTTACGAATCGGTAATGGCAAGTATTCATCCAGGATCATAACCCGGACATTCGTCGACCAGGCCTTTGCCATTTCCCGTTCTAAAACGGATGTACTTGACATTATGACGCTTTCCGGGGAATAGTGGTCACCCAGGTTTAATATTTCTTTAACATCACCCACCGGAAAAGTCTCTACCAACAACAGATGATCATCCTGGAAGATCCCTGCTTTAATCCGCTGATTTCCGATATCCAGAACCAGTGCCGTCACCCCTGATCAGTGCCGGAAATGACGGATACCTGTGATAGCCATTGCCATATGATGTTCATCACAATAATCAATGCTCTTCTGATCGTTGATCGAACCTCCCGGTTGAACCACCGCAGTGATTCCGGCTTCATCGGCGATCTCAACACAATCCGGAAACGGGAAAAAAGCATCTGATGCCATGACCGCTCCCGACAAGGGCAGTTGGTAATGGCGTGCTTTCAAAATAGCCTGATTCAAGGCATCAACCCTGGATGTTTGTCCACAACCCATTCCAACTAACTGCCGGTCTTTAACCAGGCAAATGGCATTGGATTTTAAATGTTTCACACAACGAAGCGCAAACAAAAGATCGGCTACTTCCCGGTCGTTTCCTTCCCGCTTTGTGTTCCAGTTTAAATCATTGGAAGATTCCCGGGAACGATCCGTTTCTTGCACGATTACTCCATTCAAGATGCTCTTGAATTGATATTTGGTGTCCGGGTATGCCTTAAGTTGTAATATGATCCTTTTCTTCTTCTTTAGGAGGAGGGCTTGCGCTTCCGGGGTAAAATCAGGCGCGATCAGCACTTCGTAGAAGATTTCATCGATTTTGGCCGCTGTTCCAACATCAATTTTTTGATTGCATATAATAATGCCCCCAAAAGCGGAAACCGGATCACCGGCCAGGGCCCGGTCCCAGGCTTCTTCCACCGTGTCTGCTTGTGCACAACCACATGGATTGGTATGTTTAAGAACGGCAACGGTCGGTCCATCCTCCTGGTATTCAGCCATCAATCCTACTGCAGCATCGATATCTACCAGGTTGTTGTAGGAAATTTCTTTGCCTCCCAACTGAATGAGCAGTTCATCCAATGGTCCGAAAAAACGCCCCGATTGATGGGGATTTTCTCCGTACCGCATTTCCATGGAAGTGGGAATACTCTCTTTAAATGAAGGGATCTGGCTGTTCCACGACGATCCGCCGGCGAAATAACGGTGAATCATGGTATCGTAATGCGACGATACGGCAAAAGCAGCTGTGGCAAACGAACGGCGGTCCGCAAGATCGGAATACCCAGCTTTGGCCTCCAGCAAGTCGGAAAGTTGCTGATATTGTTGCTGGGAAGGGACGATGATCACGTCCTGATAATTCTTAGCACCGGCACGAATCAAAGCGATTCCGCCAATGTCAATTTTCTCAATGATCTTCTTCTCTTCGCCGGTAGACCGTACGGTTTCTTCAAATGGATACAGATCCACGATGACCAGATCCAATGCCGGAATGTCGTATTCCTTCAATTGATCCAGATGTGCTTCTTCTCTTCTGGCCAAAATGCCACCGAAGACTTTGGGATGCAGTGTTTTCACCCGCCCATCGAGAATGGATGGATAACTGGTCAGATCCTCTACCGTATGCACAGGTACTCCCAGTCTTTCGATATACGTTTGGGTACCGCCGGTGGAATAGATGGTCACCCCTAAATCATGGAGTTGATGAATGATGTGGTCCAGTCCTTCCTTGTGATAGACAGAAATCAGGGCCGATTGGATCTTTTTCATGCTCAGAATTGGTCTGTTGTTTCAAAAGAAAGCGCAAAGGTACGGAGAAAGGCAGGAAAATCGTTTCTTCCTTTCCAATAAGAATGGTGCGGTTTGGCATTAAATACCTGCATTTCAGGAAAAAGCATCCCAACCTGATGGCATTCCAAGCCGGAGACCATTAATTCACCAAGAACCATCCAGTCTGGTTTACTGGGATTGCACCATAAAAAAACCCGCAGCGAACCGCGGGTTTAAACATTTTGGGCACCCGTTTTGCGTTTGCCAGATCGAACATCGATCCATTGCAAAGGCTCAACATCGTTAACGCTACGAATAAAAACTATTCAGCCGGAGCCATCAATTCCTTAGTGATGATTTGTTCGAGGATGTTTTTGGGCAGCGCTCCTGCCTGCATCATCGGTGTTTTATCCATTGGTATGAACAGGATACTGGGTATGCTGCGGATCTGGAAAACCATTGAAAGTTCCTGCTCCACTTCGGTATCTACTTTGTAGATGACAATTTCAGGATGTTCTTCCGAAAGCTGCTCCAGAATGGGCGCAACCATTTTGCAGGGACCACACCAGTCGGCGTAAAAGTCGATGATGGCCGGCTTATCGCCTTTATATTTCCACTCTTTCTCCGTGGTATAATCAAAGATGTCTGTCTTGAATTTTTCAGTTGTTAGTTTGACCGTTGCCATGGTATCATTGATTTATTTTATAATGCTGGGACAAAAGTAAAGCAGTAAAAGAGTCTGAACTGTAACATTGGTTACAGTATATGGTTCAGGGCTTGGTAACAACCGGCAGAAATCAAGAGGGGTGTTTAACCGATGTCCTTTTTAGCGCAAGTCAAGGATATTGCCCATATTGAAGCAGGTACGACATCGCGGTTCGTATTTATCCTTCTCTCCAATGACCACCGTATCGGCTTCGTTGGTCAACCGGTAGGAATGGGTGGCCAGGTTACCGCAATGCACACAGATGGCATGCACCTTTGTGATGTACTCGGCGATTGCCAGGAGGTTAGGCATTGGCCCAAACGGCTTGCCACGAAAGTCCATGTCCAGGCCCGCAACAATTACCCGGATGCCTTGATTGGCCATCTGCTGACAGACCTCGGTCAATTCCAGATCAAAAAATTGGGCTTCATCGATTCCCACCACTTCAATGCCTTCAATCTGACTGAGCATATCACGGGAAAATGAAACTGGATTGGAACGAATCGCATTTTCATCATGGGATACGATGCGCTGCTCGTGATAGCGGGTATCGGTTTTAGGTTTATAGATCATGACTTCCTGCCGCGCGAATTGAGCCCGCTTGAGCCGGCGTATCAGTTCCTCCGTCTTTCCACTGAACATGGATCCACAGATCACCTCGATCCAGCCGCTGCGCTGACCTTTAAAATGAGGCTCTAAAAACATCTTTTTTGACTAATCATATCACACTTTTTAATAATATTTGGCATGGTTTATGCTTCATTTTCTGGTGTGATGTTAATGAAACAACAAAAAAAGAAATTATCAACCAATAGTTATACGAAACCAACCTGAGAAATCATTTTAATACAAACCAGAAGAAAGAACACAAAAGCATGAATTGGGAAAAAGCCAAAAACAACCTGGATAAAATCAATCTTTTATGGCAGAACATCCGTATGTCGGAGAATGATCTTTCTCCATTAGAGCGGGATTTGATGCTGAGTTATCTGAGACGTATGTACGAATGTTTTGTCCCGGAGGCTGCCGAATCTTCGACACCGGTTAGGAGTGAGACCCCGTCGACACCCAAGCCGCAAAATCCGGTGCAACCAACCCCGGTCATGAAGGACATTGCATTGCACGAAACGACTCCCAGCGTTCAAGCACAACCTGTTGCTGTAAACCGTCCGGTCGCTTCCAGTGAATCTCCGAAACCTATGAATGGCCATTACCACCAGGAGCAAAAGGCAGAAACTCCGGTCTACCAGCCAGCCGAACGACAGGAAGAAATACCACATCCTCCGGTCAGGCCACAAGTCGCACCAGTGATACAATCGCCGGTTTATGCAAATACCTATCGGGAGGAAGCGGCGATGATGAGGCAAACGGTCTCCGCACCCCCGGAACCCGTTCGTCATGAGACTTCATCCGGAACACCTTCTTCCCAGGCCGTCCTACGCTTGTTTGATCAGGTCAAGGCATCGGATTTATCTGAAAAATTATCTCAACTGCCTATATCCGATTTGACGCGAGCCTTTGCGGTGAACGAGCGCATCCTGATTATCAACGAGTTATTTGGTGGAGACTCGGTTCGATTTGTA
>JAGQXC010000139.1 GCA_020436785.1 Saprospiraceae bacterium
ACGGCTATGATTTTAAGGTTGATCAGGTTGAACTTTTGGTTTACGAAACCACCTTAAACTCTGGATTTAGCGGGGATTCTTACATGCATCTCATCCAGGAATCGTTGCCAGTCAATGCCTATACCTATTTCTCTTCCATTCAAAAAGTAATTTCCCGAACGGGCAATATGTTTGAAGATCCTCCCGGCAAAGTGCGGAGTAATATCCATAACATGAGCGATCCTGAAGAGGACGTATTTGGTTTTTTCTATGCCGCCGATTCGGATACCATCCGCGTTTTCGTGGATGCTTCCACCCTGCCTCCGGGGATAACGCCCTATTGTGTTGGCTCCGGTCAGTTTGGAAATTCATACATATCGTATTGTCAGGACTGCCGGATTGATCCTGCGTCGACTTCCGTTAAACCATATTATTGGATACCATGATCTCCACGCTAAAATCAAATAACCGGATCGCATGAACACGCGAGCCAACAACCGGTCGATAAAAGGCGCACTTATGGTCCCTTGCGTTATTGCCCTGGTTTCCTGCGTGGAGCCGATCGATTTTCGTCCGGCCAGCGATGTGATCAGCAATCTTACGGTAAGTGGCAAACTGGTCGTTAACCATCCTTCAATCGTGACGGTGAGCGCAGGCAGGGTGCTTGATTACAACCCAACTCCCACGGACGGTCTTGATTTAAAATCGGTCTTCCTGTTTGATGAAGATGGTAATGAAGTCCAAATTCCGGCAACGGGAATCGGAAAATATGCGCTGACCATTCCAGATGGTTTTCCAGGGATCCGCATTGAGAACGGTAAATCCTACGGAATCCGGCTGGAAACACACCAGGGTAAACAGTATGTTTCCAGCCTTGAACAAGTCATGACCGTACCTGCACCCATTTTATTGACGTATGAACCTTCCATCCGGCGGGTTCTTGATCCTTCCGGTTATTATTTCAGCGTTCCTTACATCAATTTTTATCTGACCACCAACATTGTGGATCAAACTTCCGGAACGCCGGCATTTTTACATTGGCAAATCGAACAAACCAGCCGGTTCAATGATGCCCATCTCCATACGTGTTATCGCACCCAATCCATCAATGATGATCGCATCCGGATTTTGAATGGTTATGAATACACGTCAGATCAAGCGAGAATACCTATCCACGAATCATCTCTCAATTCTTCGTATGCACATGGATCCTACCTTCATGTCATCCAGGAATCCATATCGGCCCATGCCTACGAATACTGGAAGTCCGTGCAGACCGTGATTGCCCGCACCGGTAGTATGTTTGAAGTTCCTGCCGGCAAGGTCCGCAGCAACATCCGAAATATCGATGACCCTCAGGAAGATGTGTTCGGCTTCTTTTATGTGACGGGTGCAGATACCATCCGGGTCTATGTAGACCCTGCACAGTTTGATCCGCTGCCACCCTATTGTGCCTCCTCAGGTCAGGGAGGCACCTGCATTTCGTACTGCTGTGATTGCAGCAATGATCCTGCATCCACAACGGTTAAACCTTATTACTGGAATCAATGATTGTTATGAATAAACACGCTGTACCTCGTATCACTCTACTCCTTATCCTGTCCACGATTTGGGCTACCTGTGTGGACAACATTGACTTTGAGGTGGATAGTGATGTGGTTGGAAACCTGGCCATCAGTGGAAAAATCGTTAAAGGTGTCGCCGGTACCGCCTCCACGGTAACGGTTGCCGCCAGCCGGGTTCTCGATTTTTCACCGGTCGCCACCGAGGGCCTGACCTTTTCCAAAATTGAAGTAGTGGATGAAGATGGCAACAGCCTGGAGGTACCCGGTATTGCCATTGGCAAGTATCAACTCAGGATCCCACCCAATCATCCGACGTTCAAGGTGGAAGTAGGTAAAAAGTATGGTATCCGGCTCACCCAGGTTGATGGAACCGTCTATGCCTCCGACCTGGAGGAGATCGAGCCGGTGACCCAACCCTTCCGTGTGGATGTGGATATGGAAACCCGCCAATATGTCGATAAAGATGGTAGTACGCGGTATCAGGATCACCTGCTTTTTGATCTAAAGACCAATCTTCGCAATCCCTTCACCGGCAATCCCGGCCGGTTGAGATGGGATGTCATCCAAAGTTATTCCTTCACCGACGACAGTGGTATAACCTGTTACATCGAACAGTTCATCAATGATGACCGGGTGCGGATTCTGGACGGAAATGAACTGGATGCCGATTCTGCTCTGGTTCGTTTGTACGAGCCGTCTGTTACCAATCAATTTGCGGAAGGAGCTTATATTACTTTTATCCAGGAGTCCCTGACACCGGGCGCCTACGACTACTGGTCCAATCTGGTTACGGTGAATAACCGGACCGGTAATATGTTTGAACAGCCGGTCGGAAAGCTGCGCAGCAACATCCACCGGACGGACGATCCCCAGGAAGATGTTTTCGGATACTTTTATGCTACTCAGCAAGACACCTTCCGGCGGTATGTAACTCCCGCAGAAGCGGGGAATCCGGTGACCCGATGTCCTTTTATACCGGCCGGACCGACCCAGGATCCCTGTCCGCAGTTTTGCTGTGATTGCACCCGTGATCCAAAGTCGTTGCATACCAAGCCCCGTTATTGGACTAAATGATGGTACGCTAAGCATGGAATATCCCGATCAAACTTTTCAATTCAAATTCAACATGAAGCAAATCCTGAGAAAATTTATCGCACTTATCCTGGCTGGCCTATGCTTCACCAGTTTACCAGCTCAGCAGAAGGTCTTTCTTCATACTGATAAAGCTTTTTATGTTTCCGGAGAAAAGATCTGGTACAGTCTCTATTTGCCGACAGCGCTACAGGATAAATCTTATGTGCTCAAATTATTTGCTGTAGATGCGAAGGGCAAGATCCTCGGAGATTATTATCTGCGCACGAATGGCAAATCGCTGGTCGGGGGCTATTACAACATTCCGTTTGAAGCGTCCACCGGGTCATTGCGATTGGCCTTCTATGCCGTGAATGAATTTTCCATCAATCTCATCCCGCTGATTTCGGCAGCCTTTCCTGTTTACAATGATCTCGAAAAGCTGGATATGAGCAAGCTAAAGATGGAAATGCTTCCCACGGGGTCGGAACCGGAGGTAACCGGGGAATCCCTGACGGTAAATGTGTCCTCATCCCTCTCCGCTGCTCATCCAGGCCAGGAAATACCCTTGCAAATCGAAGTTAAGGATTCGTACGGACGACCCATGGATGGAGATTATTCGATTTCGGTGTTTGACCCGAATCAGATTCCCGCCACCGATAAACGGTTTCAGTCGGTCCACGAAGCGACATTACCTGAAGATGCTCCGTTGAAAGATGTAGCAACGGAATTGTTGTTACAGGGAGAACTTCAACTTAGCAGTGGCAGAAAGATATCGACGGTTGAGGTCCTGGGAGCCTTTGCACGGCCGTTGAATGCCTTTTATTATGCCACACCCGGCACTTCGGGGTTATTTTCTATTCCGGTACCCGATTTCTACCGTTCCATGTCCTTTCAGTTCTCCGGACACCCTTATGACAAAAAGAAGAATTTTCATGTCGTTTTTAATGATCCGGTGTTTGATCCGGATACCGTCCCTCTTCCCTACAGTGAGGAAATCCTGAATTACCTGGATCAGTCCCGTGAACGGAAAAAAATTGCCCAGTATTTCGGATTGCTGGATCCGGGCAATGATTCGCTCCAATCACCACCGGTGAATGTCCTCAAGCCGGATTACACCTATAAAGTCAAGGAATATCAGGCATTCTCGACCATTGGCGCCTTTTTCAAAGAAATCACAACCCCGTTGACATTTAAGCTGTCCAACAAGGTTTATGTGGCCAGTCTATACAATCCGGGGGTTAGCGTATATGCCTGGGAGCAATTGCGCGGCGATCCACTTTTTATCATCGATGGCAAAGTCACCCGGGATGCCGATTTTATCGCCCGTTTCAACCTCGAACCCGTTCAGTCTGTGGATTTGTTCTATGTCGCCCGCGGATTGCGGTCCTCTTTTAATCTGATGGGAAACAACGGGGTGGTTTATGTGCATACCAATCTGCCGGACATCGAATTGCCCAAGGAAGATGAAGAAGACGTATTTAATGTTTATGGCTTACTGCCTCCGGCCACCTTTCAACCTCCGGTGATCCCGGACCAGGTTACGCCTGAGCTGGGCCCGGTGGCCTACTGGAATCCGGCACAGCACATTACCGGAGGCCAGCTTAACACCTCCTACAAACATTCCGATGAAAGTGGCAATTACCTGGTTCGGGTAGTGGTCCGGAGTGCGGATGGCAAGGTGGGTATTGGTGAGATGAAACTGGAGGTGTCGTATTGACGGAGGGAAAAGGAGAAAAGGATAAACGAAAAGAATCTTCTGAACTCCGTATTGGGTATTGGGGTATGAGGTGCGGGGTCAAAGGAGAAAGGATAATGAATCGTCCCGGCAATTCCCATTAACAAATCCACTTATTAACACATTAACAGGTACGGGGTGCGGGGTTTTCTTTGCTCATTGTCATCTCGACCGTAGTGGAGAGATCCTGATTATGGAATTATGGGACAAAGAACCAAAGGAGAAGGGAGAAGAAAACTACTTACTGATTTCTGCCTACTTGCTACTGACTACTGACTACTTCCTCATTAACCCATTCACTCATTAACTTATTAACTCAGGCATGGGTTACTGGGTGCGAGGTATGGGGTACGGGGTGCGGGGTCAAAGGAGAAAGGATAATGAGTCGTCCCGGCAATTCCCATTAACAAATCCACTTATTAACAAATTAACAGTTGGTGGGTGCGAGGTATGGGGTGCGGAGTATCCAGCCCATTGCTTGTCATTGTGTCATCCTGAACAGGTCCGTGGAGCGGACCGTCCGTGAAGGATCTTTACACTGAT
>JAGQXC010000140.1 GCA_020436785.1 Saprospiraceae bacterium
TGGTATCTCCGGATGTCTACATCTACCAGGATCCGGTCAATTATTTCAACTCCAAATATTTGATTGTTGCGTTAAGCGCCATTCAGCCATCCGGGGTGGCAAGTATTGAAAGTGTCCGTGATGATGTGACTCCGTTGGTCCGCAATCAGAAAAAAGGTCAGCAATTGGCTGGCAAGATCAGCGGTACGGACCTCAATGCCATTGCCGGACAGTTTAACACCGAGGTTGATTCCGCCCAGAACATCACCTTTGTCAGCACCTTTGTACCAGGCCTAGGCAATGAACCCAAAGTGATTGCGGAAGCTTTTAAATTGTCACGCGATCAGATCTCATCGCCGATCATCGGAGAAAACGGGGTTTATGTCATTAAAGTGACCGATAAAATTGAGGACGCTACGGATCCGAACATTTCGGTCCTGCGTCAGCAGGCAAGCGCACAGTTGCGGGCCGCAGTTTCATCCCGTCTGATTGAATCATTGCGTAAGAATGCTAAAATAAAAGACTACCGGTCGACGTATTATTGATATGATCCGGAAAAAAATATATGCATACATGGTCATCCTCAGCGGGGTGACCATTTTTGCTTGTAGTCAACAGCTGCGGCAGGTTGAGCAACAAGTGGATAATTATACTGAAAAATACACGGTCAATGCGAAGACCGGTCTCAAAGAAGGCTTATACACAAAATTCGACCCTTCCGGTAAAAAAATGGAAGAGGCCACTTATGCCAACGATCAGTTGAACGGCGCCCGGAAATTATTTGATGCCAATGGCCAGGTATCGATCGAGGAGCATTATGAAGCAGGGGATTTTGCCGGGGCATACCTGACCTATTACGCCAACGGGGACCTGGAAATGGAAGGAAATTATGTGGATGGGGTGATGCAGGGTACCTGGAAACGTTATTATGAAGGCGGACAATTGATGGAGGAGGTTACCTTTGCAGGGAACAAAGAAAATGGTCCCTTTAAAGAATACTATGAAAATGGGAAATTAAAAGCCGAAGGCCATTACGCCAATGGCCCCCATGAACAAGGGGAGTTAAAATTGTACAATGAACAGGGCACCCTGGTTAAAAAAATGGATTGCAACGATGGCGTCTGCCACACCACCTGGCAGGCGGAAGACCAATAGTATCTGGTGCTGGATGATCGCCTGCAGTCTGGTCTTGCCCATCGGGCTGACTGCCCAGGTCGATAGCCGTACGGTTTACGAATTTACCCGCTTCCCCGTCAGTCCTTTTCAAACCGCCCTGGGCGGAGCACCGATCGCTCTTTCCACCGAAGATGTTGCCCAGTCTGCCATCAATCCGGCCACCATGGACTCTCTTGCCGCCGGCAACCTGAGCACGGACATCCATTTCCATTTTGCCGGAATCAAACAGCTTTATGCCGGCTATGGCCAACGCTGGAAATCTTCACCTTACTATTGGGCCCTTGGCATGCAATACATGACCTACGGCACGTTCGATGGCGCTGATGAATTCGGCAACCTGACGACA
>JAGQXC010000141.1 GCA_020436785.1 Saprospiraceae bacterium
CTCTTTACGAATTGGGTGAATGAGTTGGGCTCCTTCAAATTCAAATCCATTCCGGTAATCCTCAAGAATATTAATGAATAAATCTTTTTTACTATGCCGGGTATACATCGCAATTACCTGATCATTTTCTGTAACGACAAATGCCGGGTTATCGTGGTCGTCTGACTCCAGTTGATGGTAAAGTTCGCTGGTTTGAATGGTGTCTTGTTTTGGATCCAGCAATGCGGCTTCAATGGTGCCATTGGATTTGACCCATCCGGTGATGACCTTATCTTCAACGACGATGGCCCGGGGATCCGAAAACCAGCACCAGGCACCATCTTTGGTCAGGTAGTTGCCGGTTGGTTGTGCTTCCAGGAATGAATTAATAAGAAAGGAAAGAATAAATAGAAATATTAATCTCATACTGCTTCTTTTATCACACATAATAATGAACGGTTTTCCAAAAAATGTATGCCTTGCAGGTGCGGTACCCCTTACCATGAAGTTACTTATTTGAAACCAACGAACAAATTTAAGATTGTTAGCCCTCCAGTTGTTTCTTGGGCGCTTACTTGCTCGGTTTCAATCAGGGGCTGGAGAAGTTTATATACGGATTGTAAGAAGTCTACACCCGGATGGAGAATATTCCGGAGCGACAAAGGCGAAAAGAAATGACGCAAGCAAAATCGAGATGCTTGGACCCGGTACAATGGATACATCGATTGAAACGTATGCGCATTCAGTCATAAGTTGCAATTCATCTTCCCCGGTAAGTAGGCAAGCGGTCTCATCCGGCTTCCAGAATCTATTCCTTTTTTATTTGGATCCGTCCAGTTTCAGAATAACTGCCTGATAAGGCTGAAGATTTATGCTATTGTCCTCAAAGTCCAGCCGGTCGTAATTGTTGATCAGGATGCTCACCACAGGATCGGTTTGATCGAGCATCATCAGGGCGGGCGAGGTCGAAAAATTCAACAGAACCAATACGGTCTCATTAGCCAGTGTCCGTGTATAGGCATATACCGTCGGCTGATTTGCATAGACCAGTTGGTAATCTCCATACACCAGAACCGGATGTTCGTGACGCAGCGCCGTCATCCGTTTGAAATGGTTTAGGGCGGATTGCGCGTTTCGTTCTTCGGTAACCACGTTGATGGTATGATGGTTCGGGTTGACGGGCAGCCAGGGCTTGCCTGTGGTAAATCCTGCCTCCCCGGTCGTATCCCATTGCATCGGCGTACGTCCGTTGTCCCGTGAGTTAAAATTCAATTTTTCCATGAATAAGCCCATGTCCTCTCCTTCGGCGAGGGCCTTCTGATAGCTGCTGATGGCGGCAATGTCCTGATATTGACCAATGGAGTCCAAGTCAATGTTGGTCATGCCCAGTTCATCTCCATAGTAGCAGTAGGGTGTTCCCCGCATGCTGAGAATGAACGTGTTCAGCAATTTGGTGGCAGCGCTTTGGAATTCCGGGGCATCACTCGCCCAACGACTGACCATGCGGGCCTGATCGTGGTTGGCCAGGAAGATGGAAAGCCATCCGTCCCTGGCAAATTCCTGATCCCATTTGGTAAAGACCGCCTTCATTTGCGCCAGGTCGTAGCCACCGTATTGGGGTATATCCACCCCATCAAAAGCATAGGCCATATTGAGTTCCTTCCGGTCCGCGTCCACCAATTGGTGAGCATCGGTGAAATTTCGTCCTGCTCCTTCAGCCACCGACAGCACATCATGGCGGCTGAACACCTGGTCGTACATTTCCCGCAGGTAATCGTGAATGCCATCCTGCATTGCATAGTAATCGATGAAGTGTTTTTCATAACCATCGGGCAGTACGGGAAAGGTGGTGTCCTTGGCAACAAATTGGAAAGCATCCAAACGGAATCCATCCACGCCCTTGTCGGCCCAGAAGTTCATGATGTCGAAAACTTCTTTTCGCACCCGGGGATTGCTCCAGTTCAGATCGGGTTGTTTTGCTGAAAAATAGTGCAGGTAATAGGCATTGGTCGTTGAATCGTATTGCCAGGCATCTCCTTTGGGATCAAACAAACTATACCGGTAAGGCGGTTTTCCTTTTTCGGCCGGCCACCAATGATAGAAGTGTCGAAAAGGATTATCGCGCGAACTGCGTGACTGCTTGAACCATTCGTGTTCATCGCTGCTGTGGTTCACTACGATGTCCATGATCAGCTTGATACCCCGTTGGTGCAACCCCTGCAGCAGGTGGTCGAAATCTTCCATGGTGCCAAATTCGGACATGATGGACCGGTAGTCGCTCACATCATAACCATTGTCGGCATTGGGTGAGCTGTAGACCGGGTTCAGCCAGACACCGGTGACACCCAGACTTTGGATGTAATCCAGTTTATCAATGATGCCCTGTATGTCGCCGACCCCATCGCCATCCGAATCGCTGAAACTGCGCGGGTAAATCTGGTAAATGATCAGCTCTTTCCACCAGGCTGCATTCAGGACGGGGGGATTGATGGTCACGGTTTGATGATCCGTTCGGCACCCGATCAGGAAAAGGACAATTATCGCAGCAAGGGCTTTTTGCCAATGATGAGGTCGAAATCGATGGATCATGCTCAATAATGATATTTCAGATGGCATCAATGTTTGTACAGCATTTTCTGGCTGTCAGACTAAGATAGGTTACCTGCGGCTACTGTCCTCCGATTTGCCCCATAATTGCAATACACACTTCCTTCATTTACCATCTGTTCCGGACAGCGATGTAGTCCGGGATACCCGAATCTCTTTTGGCCCGAAAAAAACAGGCATAAGGATCGGGTGATTTTACTCTGTTATTTTCTTACTTAATCCGAATTGAATGGCCTCTTCAAGGATGCCCACATTGATGTCTTTCAGCGAACGGAATTTGATGCAATAGCCGGTAACACTGGCCTTCCCCAGATCTTTGCCATAGGTAGTGGCCA
>JAGQXC010000142.1 GCA_020436785.1 Saprospiraceae bacterium
TACGTCAAAAGCCTTGTGGGCTTCAAGCCGAAGGTAAGTCTGTTCATACTAAATCCGGAACATTGGAAAAAATATGCAACATTTCCGGTCTATGGGATGCCCCATTATCCGGACAGTGAACGATTGATCATTGCGTCAGAGGACAACGACTTTTGGAAAAGCTTTATCCCTCCGATGGACCAACTCCCCATGGACTTAGCTAACAAAATCCGCAAAGCTTATACGACCGCTGAGGGCACCCTGAGTATGATGGCATTCTTTGACCTGTTAGCGCTACATGAACTTGGTCACGGATTCCACGAACAAGGAGGACTAACCATGCAACGCCTCTGGATGCAGGAATTGTTCTGCAACATCATGTTGCACACGTATACCGCTGAAAAGGAGCCGGCTAATTTACCGGCATTAGAAGTATTTCCTGAAATGGTTGTTGCCGGCGGGACTTCCGGGTACGCATTTACTTCACTGGCTGACTTTGAAAATCGGTATGATCAGATGGACCCAAAAAATTACGGCTGGTATCAATGCCGTCTACATGTGGCCGGCAAACACATTTACAATGCCGGAGGAGAAAAAACATTGGTAGTCCTTTGGAAAGGACTTAAGGAGCGCAAAGAAATAATGACTGACGAACAGTTGATTACATTCTTAAAGAAAAAAGTAAGCGAAGAGGTTGCAAAGGTAATAACGGACTGGTAACAAGTTACTGCTGCCTCTAGCAGTCATTTGCCATGGCAGGGTGATGGACAAGCGTAACGAAATAATTATCGCCATTTCGTTTAGTCACAATGAACAGATCCACACCAAAATCACCGTAGAACAGTTGTCACCATTCAACGAATGAACCTTGACAACAATTACATAACGCCAATGAATCCGAATGATCGTTTTCAGCTCAATGGCCGTTCCCTTGATTTTAGTCTTGTGGACTTTTGGGCCTGGAACCAAACAAACTCAATCGAAAATAGAACCCAAGGGAACCTGGCTGCATTGCTTGTTCGGCAAGCCCTAAAATTGATAATCCTACACGACTTGAGTGGGATAACTATGACCTAATTACAAGATTACAAGCGATAACCTCAAAATGGAAGTTAAGTCAGCTGCCTATATTCAAACATGGAAACAAAAGAATTTCTCTGCCATTTCATTTGACATCGACTATTGAGTAAATCCCTAATATAAAATGCAAATTCAGAGAACTACAGCCCTGTTTTGAAAAATTTAAAAAACTGTATCCATCCAAAAGCATTCATCCATTGCTTCCTGTGCAACTTTCACGCTCCCTTCCACGATTCCCGGCTACATTTAAAGTTGATGAAACCATTTGGAATGTCATTCCTGCAATGTACATTTAGGAAGCATTGACGGAATCCGGTTTGCTGGAAACCAAAGTTCAGAGAGGCATATAATATACTTAACGATAAATCTGTTTTCCTATGGACATTTTCCCATCAATTCTCCGAATTAATCTCGAGGGATTATCCTGCTATCCAATACCAATAAAAACGGTTATTCTTTTACTAGGCATTGGTATTATTCTTACCAAATGCACTCAACAGCAACCCGTTGCAGACAACATTGATTTTGAAAAAGAACAAGCAGCCATTGAAGCAGTCATCGCAAAGGAAACGGAATCTTACTACAAGCAAGACTTTGAGGCATGGAAAAGTACTTATTTGCAATCGCCAGCTTTCCGAAAATTCGGATACTGGGAAGGTTATCCTGAAAAGGTAGTATCCTACTTAGGCTTTGAATCTTTGGCAACAGAAAAGAAAAAACAATTTGATAATAATGAAACGCTTTGGCAGGGCTCTACCGAGGAACGAACAAACGAAAATTTTCGCATCTCAAACGATATGGCCTGGTATACATTTGAGCAAAATTCCTATGAAAAAGATACCCGGAAGTTTCTCGGGAAGTCTATGGAGACCCGCATTCTTGAAAAGCAAAATGGTGAATGGAAAATTGCCTACCTGGGATTTCATTATTATCCAATGCCTGTTGAAAATAATTAATTACATGGAAAAGGTATAATAATCGGTTTTCGATGCATCTTACATCGATTTAAGACAATTAATAAAAATGAGAAACGAATTATTCGCAACTACAGTCAACGTACCGTTCAAAGTTTTTCCCAAGAACACGGACAAATCGGCAGGCACCCCGGTAACCGCCCATTCCAAGTTCCAATACCAAAGGTGATGGATGGATCGAACAAAAGAAAAGGAGATTTCAGGACCTGGCCTATCCATTGGAATATCAGAACACCTGTCTTTAACTTATCTTATAACAGTCTGAGGTGCTACGATATGCTCACTCCAGGATTTCTTTCACGTTCCCATTTCACAATTCCCGCCTTCATCGCAAGGGTATGAAACCATTTGGTATGTCCGCTACCTCAATGTACTTTTAGCAAGCTGTGCTAAACGCCACTTTGACCGGAAAGTTCAATAGCAAAACAGAACCAACGTAAAACGTATAATACCACCCGCCTGATACATCGATAACAATCACACGCGAATGATTAACTTCTTCAGACGAAAAAGAAAGCTACTAGCTGATGACAACAAAGTTTTGAAATACCTCCGGTATGCATTCGGTGAAATCATCCTGGTCGTGCTGGGAATTTTGATCGCCCTCCAAATCAACACCTGGAACCAACAACGATTGGAACATGCCCTTGAACAGAGCTATCTGAAACGCCTGCAAAATGAACTTATCCGTGATACAACCTACCTGCGATCTTCCTATGCCCGAACCGAGTATGAAAAAAATAACGTTAACATAGGACTGCAAATGGCCTATGAAGCTAAAAATAATAGGCACGACATAACTGAATTACTAAGTCACCATTGTTTTTTTTGCAGAGGCACTCACCATCAATAAGGCAACGTATGACGATCTTGTAAGTACCCAAAATCTGAATATCATCAGGAATGATCGTTTGAGATTAATTATCGTTGATTATTATAGAAATGCAGAGCAGGCCGCAAGGGCTATTGACAATTTTAATCAATTAACCTGGAATTTGCAGGTCGAGTCCTTGACTGCCGTTCCAATCGGAAAATATTATTCCTGGAACACTTATTTGTTTTCAGATGAACAATTGAATTACCAGGAAGATTTCAGTTTTATCACCAAACACACTTCCCACGCGTTTGAACTGATGGAAATGGGTCAAATTTTGTTCCAAAATAAACACGGCAATCTAATTCATTTTTACGAAGAATTAAGGATACACGCAACTGAAATAATTCATATGATTAATGAGGAACTGGAATGAATGACATTTTTATTGTTTAATTTACCAGGTGCATTCGATCATGCACATAGGAGAGGCACTATTTCTCTATGCGGAAGGCGAGGGCTACTTCAGAAAAATATGCTGCTATTTTCTTTGTTCCTTCATTGATCTGGCTAACGTAAAATCAGAAATAGATCATGAAGTCCTGTGGTGTAACGAGGACGAAGTGTTTGCTAAAATCAATTTTACCGGTGCACACAAATGGGCGCTTGAA
>JAGQXC010000008.1 GCA_020436785.1 Saprospiraceae bacterium
CCGGTCACTGAACTATTGGAAGAGAAAATGCGCTGTCTGGACGGCGCCGAAGCCGGCTGCAGTTTTTCCACCGGGATGGCCGCCATCAGCAACACCTTAAACGCTTTTCTGGTGCCGGGCATGCGGGTAGTCAGTCAGAAGGATACCTATGGGGGCACGAGCTCATTATTTCTGCACTTCCTTCCCCAACGCGGCATTACCATTCATTTGCATGAGACCACCGATACCGACGGAATGGAATCTGCCATCCGGGAGGGTTGTGACCTGGTCTATCTGGAGACCCCAACGAATCCCACCTTAAAAATCGTCGATATCCGGAGGATGACCCGCGCAGCGCACGAGGTAGGAGCGATCGTTGTTGTGGACAATACCTTTGCCACTCCGATCAATCAATTGCCGATTGCCCTTGGGGCAGACCTCGTCGTGTACAGTGCTACCAAGTTCTTAGGCGGGCATGCGGATGCGCTGGGAGGAATACTGACCGGTCGCAGCGATCTCGTAAAAAAGGTATTTCACTATCGCGAGATCCATGGGGCCTCCATGGATCCGTTTGCTGCTTTCCTGATCCTGCGCGGCTTAAAGACCTTGGAGTTAAGAATGTTGCGCCATAATGATAATGCCCGGCAGATTGCGGAATATTTATTCCATCATCCGAAAATTGAACAGGTTAACTACCCGGGATTGCCTCAGCATCCTCAGCATGAGATCGCTCAATCACAAATGAACGGCTATGGCGGTGTGCTCAGCTTCGCTCCAAAAGGAGACTACCGGAATGTGACCGCACTCCTGGAATCATTACGGTTGGTCCGTCTGGCGGCCCATCTGGGGTCGGTGGATACAATTGCGGGGCCTCCCCGCACCACCAGCCATGTGGAAAATACCGCAGAAGAAAGGGCACAGTTGGGTATTCCGGAAAACCTGATCCGTTATTCGGCGGGCATTGAAAATGCGTGCGACCTTATCCGGGACCTGGAAGCGGGCCTTTCCCACCTATAGCGGGCTCATTGTCGCCACATAGCACAGAAGTTTTCTTTTCAGGGTTTATCCCTTCCGGCAAACCGGTCTTTTCCCAACAAGAAATCGATGGCCCGTTTGACATTTCGGTCTACGCTCTCTTCTGACTTCAATTGAGCAATGTAGCGGACGATTTCTTTTTGCCGGGAAGGTATCAGGTTGTTAAAAACCTGGTTGGCGGCCGGCGTTTTCAGCAATGCATTTTTCAATTTGGGATGCATGTTGACCGAGCGATCCGAAGGATCGTACGAAATGGTTAGCCGCACGATCTCTCCGATGCGTTGAGGAGATTTTTTTAACATGGTCGTATTCACATACAAGCACCAGTCTCCCTGGTATCGGACCAGCGTCTGACGGTAGGACTTGCCGTTGATCGTTCCCTTGATCGGTATCGGGCCTTTACGTTTACCGGCGAGGGTAAACAGATCCTGAAGAATGGACGCAGGGACCTGTACGTAAGGATTGATACCGATGATCTCCAACCTGGCCTCAAATTGATGCATGTCTGACAATGTTTAGTGGAGGCTGATGACCCGGGCCAGTTTCCAGCCATCAGGATCATGCCTCCAGACGGCAGTGAACCGGCCAACTTTTGCCGGAGTGCCCGGAGGCTGCTGGTTATTGTGAAATTTATGCAATCCGTATTCGATGGCTCCAAAGCCAGGTATCGGATAGACTTCGATACTTCCCGGGACCAACTCCCTGGTTACTCTGCCACATATGTTTTGCCGGGTGCTTTCGACCACATCGGCCTTTGAGGTGGACAATCCTCCCTGATCGTGATAAAATTCCAGGTCTTCCGCATAAAATGCCGCATACTTTGCCAAATTACGATCGCAGGTATTGTAAGCGTCAAAAAAGATGGAGTCAAGTTTGACGATGGTGTCGTAAAGATCCGGATCATCCGGCCGGTAATTTTTTGTGATCTGGTAGCCGGATGATTTGGTTCCTGAACATTGACTAGCCAGGATAGCAAGTAAAAGAAAAACCAGAGGTAGAGAAAAATTTCGCTGATGCATTCCCATGTTTTCGTTACACGTTGAAGTCATTACCAACCGCCGACGCCACCGCCGCCACCGCCACCGCCGGAAAATCCACCACCACCACTACCACTGCCGGTGTCAGATGGCTTGGTCGCGGCACTGGAGACGTTTTGACTGAAGTCGTGGCCGAAGTGGCTGGAAAAATACATCATATTGGCACTGTTATTCCACTGCGGCCGGTAGTTGGCTTGTTCAAGGATGTTTTTAAATTTTTCAGACCAGGAATGTTCGACCCCTAAGGCAAAAGCGTAAGGGAGGCAGGCTTCGAAATGTTCCGGAGTCATCTCGGGTGGATTGAGTAATTCCATGCGCTCCTTTTCTGCCAATTCGAGGTACATCTGGAATCCTTTGATACGGGCTTGTAGGTCGAGTTTCTCCGGCGTAGGCTTTTTGATCAGGTAACCATAGATAAACATGGCGATGAAAGCGACTACCACGAATGCGACCAGAGCCACTATGTTTGCTTTTGTTGCATACGCACTGGCCATCAGGAGCAGGAGGCCAAGACCAAATACTACCATCGTGGTCAGAATAGGGATGATCAGGAATTTCAGGTTATTGCCTTCCCGGATAAAAGACCGGTGCTGGATGGACATGACGACCTGATGGCCATGATAGGTTTCTTCGACAACCGGGTTGTATTTGCGACGGATGCTGATGCGGTCCGAGCCGGCGAAGAGATCGTTCAATAATGTACGTTCTTCCTGGGGAAGTTGATTTTCGCTGTTCCTGATTTTGACCAGATCGTAATAGTTGGATTTGGAAAAGAAACCGGAGTCCTCCACTTCTTCAATTTTTAAATACCCTTTGATGGCGAGATCGATGACGGATGCGGTAAATTCTTTACTGTCATGCCGCTCCCGCTGAATGTAGCCAATGGATGCCGCTGACAGGTTATCAGGAGGATTCCACAGCGGATAAGAGGCGGGTGAAGGGGGATCCTGACCATATTTCCACCAGGTGTACACAAAATAAGGGAACAGAAAGATGGACCCAAGGATAACCAGAAGCAGGGTTCCTATCCGGTTCAGCACGCCGGGCTGATCCACGATCCCTTTGCTGAATCCGACGGCAACCGTAAATCCTTCGCCGGGCCGCAGCAGGCGTTTTGTCCGGTAATCCAGCAAATTTCCCTGTTGTGAGAAGGAACAATCGCTTCCCTGTTGACCGTAGGATCCGGTGTAGCAAGCTTCCTGGATCAATTCGGCACCTGCGGGTAACCGGATCTGACAAGATGCCTGTTCTACCTGGAATAGAACGTCCGTACCAATGGCATTCCAGTATAGTTCATCGTAATTCTCAAAGAAGCCAATCTGATCGTCGACTTTATAGACAATTTTATACGTATAATCACCGGGTTCGAGAAGTACATCTTTGCTTCCAATATACAGGGTCAGTCCTCCATTGCCTGATGCGGTGTGATAGGGCTCCGGCTGATTGTTTTTTTCCACCTCCTGGATGTCATAGCTCATATGCATCTTACGACCGTTGAGGTTGCGGCTGGTAGGAAGGCTGCGGGTCGGTCCGCGTTTGATCTGATCCCCGTTGACAAATACATTGAGGTATTCCGTAACGAGAATGGATCGATCCGGATGGATGTCAATCTGGACATCGTAGGAATGGATCACCTCAGATTGACTGTAGCTAGCTACCGGCAAAGTCAGAGAAAGGAAAATCGCTCCCAGCAGACCTATCCGGAAAAACCAACCCCTTGCAGCAGGCAATTTTGGAAATACTTCCATGTTAACTCATTTGTGATTAGAGCCACCGGAGGGATGGCATTAGATTGAACTCCAGGATGACTCGGGTTCAACGTGAAGATGGCATGAATCGTTAAAATTTGATCTGAGGAGCTGCACGTTGGGCTGGCTCTTCGATTTCAAAGAATTCTCCCTGATGGAAATTGAAAGCGTTGGCAATCATGTTACTGGGGAACGATTCAACCATAATATTGTTTTCCCGCACCGTTGCATTGTAATACCGCCGGGCTTTTTCCAGATCGTTCTCGACTTTGGAAAGCTCTTGCTGCAATTGGATGAACGTCGTATTCGCTTTCAGGTCCGGATAAGATTCACTCAGTGCAAATACGTTGGCCAGTGCAGAGTTCAGTTGATTCTCGGCCTGTGTTTGGGCTTTGACGCCTTCTGCTTTTAAAGCACTGTTACGTGCCTGGATGACTTTTTCGAGGGTTCCGGCTTCATGCTTGGCATAACCCTTGACGGTTTCTACCAGATTGGGGATCAGGTCGTATCGCTTTTTAAGTTGAACATCAATGCCACTCCAGCCTTCTTCCATCATGGAGCGTTTGCGTACAAATTTGTTGTACAAACCGATGCCGTAAAAGGCCACCACGGCGGCAATGATGATAAGGACGATGATAAAACTCATGGTATGTTGGTTTTGATTTTCACTAAAGTACGAATCTTATGTGGAGTGTACTCCTTGATGTTCGATGAGTGCGCCAGAACTTTCGATCAACGTGCTGAAGCAGGGAGCATAGAGCAGGGAGCATAGAGCAGTGAGGATGGAGCAAAGATCAGGAGCTCGGATGAATGGGGAATGATTCCTGGTGAAAGCCGTTCCGGGCATTTTGCACGGATGATCATCCCCATCATTACGTGGGATGATATCGCTGCTCGCCGGGTACTTTTATAACGATTAATTTATCTTGGAGAAAATTGGAACCTGATGCAAAAGATTGACCTGAAGAAAAAATTTGCCTCATTCTATAGCCCTAAAAAAGGCAAATTCGAGATTGTCAACGTCCCCGAGTTGCCGTATCTGATCATCTATGGTGAAGGGGACCCCAATCAGGCAGAAGAATACAAGCAGGCCGTCGAAGCATTGTATTCGGTGGCGTACACCCTCAAATTCATGGTTAAGAAAGGGCCACTTGCTCTGGATTACGGTGTGATGCCTTTGGAAGGGCAGTGGTGGGTTCATGATATGAGTACCTTTTCCGCTGACCATAAGGACCAATGGAAATGGGCTATGATGATTCTTCAACCGGAATTTATCACAACGGAAATGGTGGAAATGGCCATTTCAGCGGCAGGTAAGAAGAAAGATTTGCCGGCATTGGACAAACTTCATCTGGGTTTCATCGGGGATGGCCTGGCGGCACAAACGTTGTACATAGGGCCGTATGCAGAAGAAGGTCCGACCATTCAGGCCTTGCACCGGTTCATTTTTGACCAGGGCGGACAGCTGCACGGACGACATCGTGAGATCTATTTAGGTGATCCACGCCGGACAGCCCCTGAAAAACTGAGAACGATCATCCGGCAACCCATGCTTAAACCTGATTGATTAGATACCTTTACCGGATGGCGAAGTCCTCTGATTTAAAGGAAACGGAACATCTCATCCTGAGAATGCCGGCCCAGGTCACCTCGGCCGATGCCGACTTATGGGGTCGTATAAAACCCGGAGCCCTGGTAAATTTACTGATCCAGGCGGCCATTCGTTCGGCGGATCAACTTGGATTCGGATTCGATCGTCTGCGCCAGCAAAACCTGTTTTGGGTGCTGAGCCGGCTGACCATCAAAATTGATCAGATCGCCCGCTGGCCCCAACTACTCATCGTTGAAACCTGGCCAAAAGACATCGATCGTCTCTACTATTTGAGGGACTTTTTCATTTTTGATGAAGAAGGTCATCAAATGGTCGCAGCCACTTCGGCATGGTTGGCCATCAATGCCGAACGCAAACGCCCTTCACGCGTGGATAATACCGGCGACCTGGCATTTACCCGCTTACGGGATAAGCAGGCCATCCGTGCGTTACCTGAAAAACTCCCTGCCCTGGGGGACACCAAGCTCCTGTACGGTTACCTGCCGCTGTACACCGATTTTGATGTCAATGGTCATGTCACGGCCACGCGTTATGTGGATCTGATGTGCAATGCCCTGCCGGTTGAATTCTGGAGTGAAAATTATCCGAGTGGCCTAGCCATTAATTATTTACGTGAAACGCTGCCGGGAACACTGCTGGATATCCGGCAGGACCGGGCAAATCCCAATCATTTTGCAGGTCACCATTCACCTTCCGGAGAAACTTCTTTCCTGGGTAAATTACAATTTTGAAACAATGACACACCAGCTTGCTGCCATTGCCGTCGTCGTTAGAGATTACGATGAAGCCGTTGGCTTTTACGTCGGAAAATTGGGGTTTGCTTTGACCGAGGATACCGATATAGGGCAGGGCAAGCGTTGGGTGGTGGTCACCCCGCAGGGCAGTACCTGCCGGATACTCCTGGCCAAAGCAAAAAATGAAGCCGAACTGGCTGCAGTAGGCCACCAAACCGGAGGCCGGGTGTTTTTATTTTTACATACCGATGATTTGCGGCGCGATTATCAACGTTGGCAGGAGCAGGGTGTCCACTTCACCGAGACACCGCGGGATGAGTCTTACGGCATGGTCGTCGTATTTGAAGATCTTTATGGAAATAAGTGGGATCTGATCCAGCCCAAATGAGTTTTTTTATCATTTTGAGTTAAAATTAATCCCATGGAGATCAACTACCGGTTGGCTTTGGCTCGGGACGCTATGGAAATTGCGGCCTTGCACGCCCGCAGCTGGCAGGTACACTATCGCGGAAGTTTCAGTGATGCCTACCTTGATGGTCCCGTGATCCCTGATCGACAGGAAGTGTGGAGACATCGTCTGCAGCATCCACCTTCCAATCAGTATTGCCTGGTCGCCGAAACCGGAGAGCGTATTGTTGGATTGTTGTGTTTGTATCTGAAGGAGGATCCCCACTACGGGAGTTACATTGATAATCTGCATGTTGATCCGGAACATCAGGGACTCCGTATTGGCAAGACCCTGATGGCCAAGGCGGCCGATTGGTTAGAGCTTCAGGCACCCGGAGTGCCGTATTATTTATGGGTTTTAGCGGTTAATTCACAAGCCATCGGTTTTTACAAGGCTATCGGAGGAAGGAATTTGGAGACGGCCGAACAGCCCCATCCGGATGGAGGTCATTCGATTTGTTGCCGGTTTGTGTGGAACACCAACGGGCTTAAAGTTTAAGCAAAATTTAATGAAAGACCGGGACCAGCCCGGAAGATTTCCTTTATCTTAATGACCATAAATTCCAATTTCGTATGGTAAAGAAAATCCTCCTGGCTCTGCTTGCCCTCTTAGTTATCATTCAATTTTTTCGCCCCGAACGAAATCTGTCCGGCGATGATACGTATGGTATTGAAACCAAATACAATGTTCCGGAAGACGTGAAGACCATTATGAAGGGGGCCTGCAATGATTGTCACAGCAATTACACGCGTTATCCCTGGTACGCCAATGTGCAACCGGTAGCCTGGTGGCTGGCCAATCATGTAAATGATGGAAAGCGTCACATCAACTATTCAAGTTTTACCAACCGTCCCATTGCTTATCAGAATCATAAACTGGAGGAAACGGCAGAAATGCTTGAAAAAGAAGAAATGCCCCTCAAATCGTATACGTATCTTGGGTTGCATCCGGAGGCCAATCTCAGTGATGCCCAACGGCAAACATTGATCGACTGGGCCCATGATCAGATGGACCTGCTCAAAGCACAATATCCTCCGGACAGTCTGGAGATGAAACGCAGAAATCGTCCTCCCGGCGATTAATCTGCAACAGGGAAAAGCTCCGGGATAGGATTCATTTGACCAAGGTTGACCTTAACATTTCTTTAAGAATACTCGGTGATCCATATGTGATCCCTAGCCTTTTAATGTTGTACTTTTAGTACGATTTAGCCTTTCGAATTAAAATCTCAACACGATGAAAAAACAATGGATTTTGCTGCCCCTGGTAGCCTTGCTGGCTACTTCTTTGTGGGCTCAACGACCCCGGTCCCGGGATGCAGCTCCCACGGGCGATATGAAAGCCAAGCCGGCATTGAATGAACAGACCTTATCGGGCTTGAAATGGCGGAACATTGGTCCGGCCTTCACGTCCGGTAGAATCGTGGACCTGGCCATTCACCCGGAAGATGATAATGTCTGGTACGTAGCGGTTGCCTCAGGTGGCGTTTGGAAAACGGTGAATGCCGGCGTGACTTTTACCCCGATTTTTGATCACGAAGGTTCCTATTCGATCGGATGCATTACCATCGATCCGAACAATCCCGATATCGTTTGGGTCGGAACAGGTGAAAACGACGGTGGACGTCACATTGCTTTTGGCGACGGCATTTATCGCAGTCTTGACGGCGGTAGTACCTGGAAGAATATGGGACTGAAAGCGTCGGAACACCTATCCAAGATCATCGTACAACCGGGGAATTCAAATAAAATCTGGGTAGCCTCCCAGGGGCCTTTGTGGAGTCCGGGCGGAGAACGCGGCCTCTTCTTGTCCGAAGATGGCGGCGAGACCTGGACCAAGACCCTCGGCGACGATGAATTTACCGGGGTCACGGACCTCGTCATGGATCCCCGCGATCCAGACCGCTTGTATGCGGCCACCTGGCAGCACCAGCGGACCATTGCTTCTTTCATGAGCGGCGGACCGGAATCGGCCATCCACCTGAGCACCGATGGCGGTAAGACCTGGACCAAGCTGACCAAAGGCTTGCCCAAAGGAAACATGGGTAAAATTTGCCTGGCGATTTCGCCCCAGAATCCGGATGTGATATATACTGACATCGAGCTGGACCGGCGAACCGGCGGATTGTGGCGCTCGGATGATCGTGGTGCTTCCTGGTCCAAAATGTCCGACGCCGTATCCGGGGGAACGGGCCCTCATTATTATCAGGAATTGTATGCCAGTCCCCATGCGTTTGACCGCATTTACCTGATGGATGTTAGGATTCAGGTTTCTGACGATGGGGGCAAAACATTCCGGCTCCTGGGTGAAAGCCAAAAGCACTCGGACAATCATGCTATGGCTTTCCGGGCCGATGATCCCGATTATTTGCTGGTCGGCTGTGATGGCGGTCTCTGGGAAACCTTTGACTATGCCAAGACCTGGCGATTCTTTGGAAACCTGCCCATCACACAGTACTATAAGGTGGCAGTGGACAATAAAAAACCATTCTATCATGTATTCGGGGGAACCCAGGACAACGGCAGTCATGGAGGACCTTCACGTACCGATACCCGTCAGGGCATACGGAACGCAGATTGGTACATCACCCTGGGCGCGGATGGGTATCAATCGGCCACGGAGCCGGGCAATCCGAATATTGGCTATGCACAAACCCAGGAAGGTGGATTGCATCGCATCGACCGAATCACCGGCGAACAAGTATACATCCAGCCCCAACCGGCAGAAGGGGAAGATTATGAGCGGTACAATTGGGATGCCCCGATTGTAGTAAGCAGTCATGACCCTGCCCGTCTTTATTTCGCTTCACAACGCATGTGGCGCTCAAACGACCGGGGGGATAGCTGGACCCCGATCTCCGGTGATCTTACCAAAGATGAAAATCGCATGGAGCTGGAGATTATGGGCAAGAAACAGAGCTGGGATGCCCCCTGGGATGTGCTGGCGATGTCCAACTACAATACCATTGCCTCCATTGCCGAGTCTGCCGTCAACGAAAACATTCTTTATGCCGGCACCGATGACGGGATCATCCAGGTGACGGAAGACGGCGGTAAAAATTGGCGCCGCATCGACGTGGGTACGCTCCCGGGAGTTCCGGCGACTGCTTTTGTCAATGACATCAAAGCGGATCTGTTTGATGCCAACACGGTTTATGTGTGTCTGGATAATCATAAGTCGGGAGATTATCATCCTTATGTGGTCAAGAGTTCAGACCTCGGTAAGACCTGGGTTTCCCTGGTCAATAACCTACCGGAAAGAACGCTTACCTGGCGGCTGGTTCAGGACCCGGTGAAAAAGGAATTGATGTTCCTGGCGACTGAATTTGGCGTCTATTGCACCATCAATGGTGGACAGGAATGGGTAAATCTGAAGGGTGGCCTGCCACTTATTTCTTTCCGGGATCTGGCCATTCAGCCGGAAGAAAATGACCTGGTTGCCGCCTCCTTTGGACGTGGATTTTTCATCCTGGATGATTACAGTTTCCTGCGTGACCTGACACCGGCAACATTTGAAGAGGACGCGGCATTATTTACCGGCCGTCCGGCCCTGTGGTACCGCCAGCGTTCGGTCGTTAACGAACAAGGGGCGACGCGTTACGAAGCGGATAACCCGGATTTTGGTGCTCAATTCACCTATTTCCTGAAGGAAGTGCCATCAACGATGAAAGCCGACAGACAAAAGGAAGAAAAAGAGTTGTCCAAAGCCGGAAAAGACATTCCCTTCCCGGGTTGGGAAAAGATTGAAGCGGAAAAACGCGAAGAAGCCGCGCAACTCTGGTTTACCATCAAGGATGCACAGGGAAATGTCGTTCAGCGTTTTTCCGAACGTCCTCATACCGGAATCAACCGGGTCAACTGGGATCTGAGCACCCTTTCGAAAAACCCAATCCCGCTCGAGCAACGCCGTGGTCCCGGTGGAGGTGGCGGATTTTTCCGCCGGGGTGGTATGATGGCAACTCCCGGCACCTATTCGGTGAGCATGGCCATGGAAAAAGACGGTGAAATTAAAC
>JAGQXC010000001.1 GCA_020436785.1 Saprospiraceae bacterium
GTTGCTTGGCCAGGTCAACCTGTTGTTGCAAGACATCAAGCTGACCCTGAATGTCATCGAGTTGTTTGGCAGGGATGGATTTGCTGGCGACCAGCGGTTCAACACGATTCTTTTCTTTGACCCAGACGGCACGTTGTGCTTCCAATACAGAAACTTGTTTTTCCTGGGCCTGAATCTGTTGCTTGAGTACGGCAACCTGGGGCTGTGCACTCATGGTCTTGATCTGGAGCGCATTGATGGAGGCTTCCAGTTGTGCCTTTTGCAGCTCAAGTCCGGCGCAGTCGACTTGTCCGAGCGTATCGCCGGCGGAAAGATGCATTCCTTCCTGTAATTGCAAGGTCTTCACCACTCCGGCTACTTGTGCGGCTACGATGATCTCGTCCGTTTCGAATACGCCACTGGCATCGTATCCTACCTGATGAGCAGAACATGCCGACAACAGCCAGATGCCAGCCACCATTCCAAATAAGAGTCCTTTTTTCATGCGTTTACCTAGATTTTTTTGCGATAGGACCAGTCATTTGCCCTTCGCTGATTTGATTGATTGTTAATTCAATGTTCGTTTTTTTACAATTTGCCTTTCAGCCAGGCGATGCGTGCTTCCTGCCACTGGGCGCTTACCCTGGCCCGGGTAACCATCTGTTCGGCATTTTGCTCTTCGGTGATCCGGTCCAGCAATTCGCTGTAGGTGACCAGCCCGGCTTCATACCTGCCTTCGTAATCCTTACGGTTGGCCTGCGCGAGCGCCAGCCGCCGGTCCCAGGAATCCCGGGATCGCTCGGCAGCAGCTAATGCATTTTCTTCGCGCTCCACCTGCACATCCTGGCTCCGTTGCCAGGCTTCCTGCTGATCCTGGATTTGTTCGCGTTGCAGTCGTTGTAAGGCCAGGGCGTGTTTTTGACTTCCGTTGTAAAGTTTGGACAGGTCCCAGGTAATCTTTGCACCTACGATGGCGTAGGGATCAAACTGGTCACTGAGCATGTTTAAACCGGGGCGACCATATCCGGCGGTGGCAAATGCACCGATCTGCGGCCGGCTTTGGCGAAGGATGATCGACTCCTGTGCTTTGGTGGCATCGGTTTGGCGATTATACAATTCAATCATGGGGTGCGGTGTCTCCCGGGTAGCCACATCGAGGTAATCGCCAAAGACGGTGGTGGTATCGTATTGCTGGCCGGTGAGGACCTCCAGGGCATCCAGGGCTACCAGGCGCTGTGCCTGCACATCCCGGATGTTTAATTCCAGCTCTTCGGCCTTCATCTGCAGTTGCCGCTGATCGGAAAGACTGGCAATCTGGGCATCCACCAGGTCTCCAACCTGTTTGAGCCGTGCCTGGATGGATTTCTGTTGCGTCTGCAGGATCTTCAGTTGGTCCTGTGCCATCCGGATGTTGAAAAATGTCTGAATGACCTGTTCTTTAATGCCATACAACTGAGTCTCCAGGGTCTGGGATTGCACGGCGGTTTGGGCCCCGATCAAATCTTTTTGGGCCTGGACCATTCCCCCGTCCCACAGCATCTGCTGAACATCGGCGGTGATCCGGTACTGATCCTTGGGTACCGATGGAATATCAATGCCGGGAAATTCGAGTGGGACCGAAGTCACCTGGGATTGCCAGGTGGCTTGTCCACCCAGTTTTAACGAAGGAATCCACAGAGCACTGGCCTGTTGGACCTGGGCATCCTGCATCTCGGGTAATCGCTGTTGCATCTGGTGGAGGGGATTGGTCTGCTCCGCTTGTTCCAGACAGGAAGTCAGGGTAACCGCCTGGCTCCAGCCGGCAATTGGCCCGGCTGCCAAAAGAAGAATTGGGATCCAATAATTTCTCATACGAAGGATTTCAGTTTATGATGTTTTGAGCGCACTGCGAACAAATGCGATGATTTGTGCTTCCCGCTCGTTGAGAAAATGTTCATATTGTTTTTCGTTGACTCCCAGCATGTGGATCATCATCGGTTTGGCGATGAAAGAAAAAATACTCATCCCCAGGACATTCATGATCAGATGCATGGGTTGAAAGGGTGCGATCCTTCCTTCGGCGATTTCCTTTTGAATTTGCGCGAATAATTTCTTCAGGTCCACCTGCTGATGTTCCGGCACCAATTGCCGGGGAAACACTTCCGGTCGCTTGTTTATTTCCGTTATGATAAACAGGGGCAGATAAGGATTAAGTCGCATGTTGGAGATGTACACATGGATGAATGACTCCAGTTTCTCCGTTATGCTCATCGGCGAAGCGATGATGGCCTTAAAAGATTCCAGCATGGTCTGGAAAGCCTGAGTAAAAATGGTTTGAAACAGTTTGTCCTTGCTCCGAAAATAATAATGCAGGAGGGCTTTATTCACCCCGGCCTGATCCGCAATATCCTGCATGCGGGCTCCCGCCATCCCCTGCTTAAAGAAGACTTGCCGGGCTGCCCTGAGAATACGTGTTTCGGTATCAAACTGTTCCTGACTATTTGGTTTATCCATATAGTTTAACCATCTGGTTAATTGATGCAATGATACGATCAATAGGTCATATGCGTCATGGGTATTTTTTACATTATATATATTACTAAATTATAATTCATTGAATTTTAAAGTGAGATTGACTGAATATTTCAAGACTTTTACGACAATTAAAATTAATGTTGGTTGCAAAGGCTATCCTCCAACCACAATTTGTTTTATGACCTAGATCATAGCGTTTACTTACTACCATTCTCTTTGGCATCCGCCAACCGGGCTAGTTTAGCAGCATATCCAACGTGGTCCAAATCATGAAAAGCCGACATTACTTTCTGACAGCGACCAGAATCATCCCTACATTTTTGCTGGTGATCAGCCTGGTCTTCATTACCCACTCCTTGCCTGCGCAAACCCACCGTTACGGGGCGAGTCTTCCTGGTGCCATTGTCACATTACCCTTCGATAATCATTGGTTTATCACGGGTATGACCTTTGGTGCTTCCCGGCATCTGACCATTCCGGACGATGTCGAGCACCTTCATGCCTATACAGACATTTTATTGTGGGAAGGTCACCTGGAAGGCGGTCGCCGTGTCAACAACTGGTTGAAAGCCGGCATTGGTGCGACCTTACGCACCTACAATCCCTTCGAATTGACTGCCCGTCACGAATGGAGAACCTATGTTTTCGGCATTGCCAATCATACCATTCATTCGCTCCCGGTGAGCCACCGGCTCTGGTGGGAAGAACGCTGGATCCAGTCTGCGTACCGGTCAAACTACATCTACTCCTACCGTCCGCGTTACCGCATCAATCCGGTCATCCCGATTTCAATCGGCAAAAAACATCAGCCAGCATATGCTAATGTTTACGTGGAAGGCCTGTGGTCCATAGCCCGTCCGTTCGATCACTTCCTTGGTCAGGAGTACCGGTATTATGCCGGATTGGGATACAAATTCACCGACCGGTTCAAAGTGGAATTGGCCGGTGAATTCCGGGACATCTATTGGCAGGGTGACCACACACAATATGGGATTGGCAGGATCACGCTGATCCATTCATTTGCGATGATTAAAAAAAATTGAAGCGAACCGTGACCTTGAGGTCGTTTGATGGTCATTGGGTTAATGAGACGATGAGTTTTTCGTCTCTTTTCCTAGAACATCGTGAATACAGTCTATGGAGGCTTGGATGAACGTTCATTCAGGCCTCTTTTGGATTAATCAGCTACTTTTTGAAGCTTTTTTGCGGTGACCGCTGACCTTTATCCAGTCTTATCCCCGGATGGTCCATGTCCTTGCTGTCCATACAGCCATCGAAATAAACCATCCGGTTTGCGTTTTAACTTAAAGTCACTTCCGGAGGACTGCCGCACAGGCTGATATTGGGATTCTTGTATCAATAATTTAGCGGTTTTCATGACTGATGGCCGCAAAGCAATCCACCGGGGTGACTTTTTTTACCTTCTCCTGCCCGCAGATGCCTGCCTACAACTTGGGCTATCGATCGATCGGGTCCGGTATGCTGCTGCAGGAATTTGTATCTTGTTTGCATGAAACCTTTGAAACGCCCATCCACGACATTGGCCGGAATTCAGGTACGTACCATCAACCGGAATGGCCAGGCACTCCAGGACCTGTCCGACCTTTGGAGAACATTTTATGAAAACCAGGTGCAACAACAAATCACCCACCGTCTGAACGACGACATCTGGGTCGTGTATCATGACTACGTAAGCGATCATCGCGATGAATACACCGCCTTCATTGGTTGTCCGGTTGCCGGTCCATCCTTTATACCGGCCGGCCTCGATGCACTCACCGTCGCGGACGGCTTATTCCTGCCGCGGGCCGTACAAGGACACATGCCCCAGGCACTGATGGCGGAATGGGAGCATATTTGGCAAAATGATGCACAGCTTAACCGCACCTACCACCAGGATTACGAAATTCACCCACCGGCACCTGCTGAGGATCTTGCCTGCTGGATCTACCTCTCTGTACATGCGTAATGGACGTCTTTTTCCGGCTTGCTTAAGGCAGGGATGGCCGTTTCTCATCGGCCTCTGGTTCATTTGGAACAGTTGCAATCCCGCCGGAGAACACCCGCTGACCATCGCAGCCGCAGCCAACCTACAACCGGTCATGGAGCCATTGCGTGATTGGTATGATTCGTTGCATCACCAGGAAATCAAACTCATCTTTAACGCATCCGGGAAGATCACCACTCAAATCGTACATGGAGCACCGTATGATGTCTTTTTGTCGGCCGACATGCATTACCCGGAGCAACTGACCATCGCTGGTCTGACCACCGCCCCACCCCAAATCTACACAAAAGGCCAGCTGGTGCTGTGGAGTATGCGCTCCCAGCCTATCCCAAGTCTAAAAGCCCTCACCGATCCTTCTGTCCATCACGTCGCCCTGGCCAATCCCGAAGCCGCCCCGTATGGACGTGCGGCTATAGAGGTCATTCGCGGGCTGGGCCTGGAAGACAGCCTGGCACGGAAACTGGTTTATGGAGAAAGTGTTGGTCAGGCCACCCAGTTTGTGCAAAGTGGCGCGGCCGACCTGGGCTTCACCTCCGGCTCATTTCGCCATGCCCCGTCGATACCGGCTTCCGCTCAATGGCTGGTCATTCCAGACAGCCTTTATGCACCCATCGAACAGGGAGCGGTGATCATCCGGCACCAAAACCGGATCCACCCCCAGGCTACTGCCTTTATGTCTTTTCTCACGTCACCTCCCTGTCAGGAAATATTCCGGAAATACGGATATTTACCGGTCGGAAATGAATAGATTAAAAGGAACCATCATCGATTTCCGGGAGGAAGAACATTTATTGCAAGTGCAAATTGCCTTGCCGGACGCGTCCTGGCAGGTGCTCCTGATCGACAGCGCCTCGGCCAGGAAAAACCTTCGTCCGGGGGAAGAAATGGTCCTCCTTTTTAAGGAAACTTCCCTGATCCTTGGGCAGCCTGCCTGCCAGGGAATAGGCCTCCAAAACCGGCTGATCTGCCAGGTTCATCATATCACATCCGGTCCGTTGCTCTCGCGGATAGAGTTGCTTTATCAGGGCAATTACCTGGTAGCTATTATTCCCACCGGTGTTCTGACCCAATTTGATTGCCGGGTGGGCGAACCCGTGAGTGCCTGGGTCCGGGCCAATGAATTAATCCTGGAGAATTAATGGACTGGCAACCACTCATATTGTCTCTGGAACTAGCCACCATTACGACGGTCGTGTTGCTTTTGGTCGGTATTCCGCTGGCCTACTGGCTGGCCAACCTAAAGCGATGGAAACCTTTCTGGGAAACCCTGATCAGCATGCCGCTGGTCCTGCCACCAACCGTACTCGGATTTTACCTGTTGGTTGCCTTCAGTCCCATGTACTGGTTCGGGTCCTGGCTGGACAAATGGTTTGCCATCCGGCTGGTCTTTTCATTTGCAGGTCTGGTGATCGCTTCGATGATTTACAGCCTGCCATTTATGGTGCAGCCCATCCAGGCCGCTCTGCAGTCCCTACCCCACTCTCTGACAGAAGCCGGACTGACCCTTGGAAAATCCAGGTGGGTGATCCTGCGCAGGATCCTCATCCCCAATATCCGGCCGGCCATCCTTACGGGCACCGTTCTCAGTTTCGCCCACACCATTGGCGAGTTCGGCGTAATCCTGATGATTGGGGGCAACATCCCGGGCCGGACCAGAGTAGCTTCCGTGGCTATCTTTGAGGCCGTAGAAACCCTGAATTACCGCGCCGCCAATGGCTACGCGCTGGTCCTGCTGGTCATCACCTTCCTGATCGTCTGGATGGTTTACTGGATCAACGGGCGGAGCATAAACACCTGGAACCGATGATTCGCTGGCATTTCAGGAAAGAATTGCATTCGGCACAGGGGCCTATGCAACTGGATGTCCAGGCGATGGCTGCCACTGGCACCATCACCGGTTTGTTTGGGCCATCCGGATCGGGCAAGACCTCGATCCTTCGTATGATTGCCGGATTGATGGACCCCGATGAAGGCTACCTGCAAGTCGATGATGCCGTGTGGTTTGATAGCAAGACCCAGCAACAACGCCTGCCTCAGGATCGTTCGGTGGGGTTCGTATTTCAGGACTATGCGTTGTTTCCCCATTTGCGCGTCCGGGAAAATTTACACTTTGCACTGCCTAAAGGGGATTCACCACAGATCGTCCATGAACTGATGCAGATGATGGACCTTCATTCGCTGGCTGACCGGTATCCGCGGCAACTGTCCGGAGGCCAGCAACAACGGGTGGCCCTGGCGCGCGCCATCGTTCGCAAGCCACGCATCCTGCTGCTCGATGAACCATTGGCTGCTTTGGATTCATCCATGCGCCAGACACTGCAGGATTTTCTGATCCGGTTGAAAGACACCTACACCCTGACCATCATTCTGGTCTCTCATGACCTGCCTGAATTGTTTAAGCTTGCTCAACAAGTGTGTGTTGTTGAGCAGGGTCAAATCTCCCGGCATGGTACTCCGGCCGAACTTTTCGCCGCCGAAGCAGTGAGTGGTCGCTACCGGGCCCAGGGCACCATTGTTCAGATCCGGGCCAATGGAGTTCTTTTTCTGGTAGATGTACTGGTAGGATCCGAAGTCGTCAATGTGCTGGCTTCCCGGGAAGACCTGGTTGGATTGCAGGTAGGCAGTCCGGTTCTGATCATCTCCAAGGCCTTCAATCCGTTTATTGTCGGAATGAATGTGTAAGATCCATTTAAGGCTGAAAGGTCAACATCAGGACTTGTGGAAATTCGGAAATCCCGGTTTGCAGCGATTTGGTCAACTCCGTTAAATTGTGAAAATACGATCCCAGAAATACGTCGGTATACCCGTCACCGTTGTAATCGCCCACATCCATGGTCAACCAGCGTCCACAGGCCGTCTCCGGCATATAATGGGCGACGAAATGCAAATCCCCGGTATTTTCCAGGTAAACAAAGCTTTGAGCAGTCACCGTACTCAGGTTGTTGTAAAAAGCAATGCCTACGAGATCCAGGTCGCCATCCCGGTCGAAATCCACCGCCCGGGCTTCACTGCATCCATACATGGGAAAAAAATACGTTTCGCTAAAATGATTCGATCCGTCATTCAGGAAAATGCGGATGCCGTGGTATGGTTTATCCACCGGTGAATAATCCCAATTATCTCCGTTGGTCAGTAAAACATCCGGATGTCCGTCTCCATTAAAATCGTCTAACTCAAAATAACTGACCCCGTAGACGGGAGGAAAACCAATTGCTGTTTCTTCCTTGAATTTACCTTCTCCCTGGTTCAAATAGATGGTCAATTTTTCCCAGGCCTGGGCCATCAAGGTCATAATATCGGGTTTCCCGTCACCATTTATATCCTGAATGATGGCTTTCCGGGCTCCGGGTAAGGTGGTGAGTACGTGTTCTCGCGCAGCCAATCCCTGGTCGTACCAGGCCAGTTTGCCCTGGTGATTGCCAAAACCACAAACGACCAGATCGGTTACGCCGTCTCCGTTCAGGTCTCCGAAATCAAATTGGACCGGCCTGGGCAAGTGCTCGATAACCATGTGCCGGACTTGGGATGGCACGTCCGATTTGAGCGGAAAGAAGACACCTTCCTGCTTGTCGGAAGGACTGAATGAGCCGATCCCCAATACAAACAAGGTCCGGTTGACCTCCTTCACGTCAACGGCCGGCGTCTGCAGCCGCCAGGAAGACTGGATAGCGCCCTGTCGATTGAGCGCATACAGATCCAGGTGGTCACCAATGTACAACAGTTTAAGGGTCGGATCGTATTCGAGTAACGTGACCTGTGGCACTTCTTTGTCACCAATTTTGACCTGACTGACCTGAAAAGGCGGCGGCACTTTGGATGCGGCCGTTGTGCGAAGTGGCAGGGGCAATTGTCTGGGCGCTTCCTGTATGTAATATTCGAAGATGGAATGCCATTCCTCCCTGGTAATCAACGGCTTGTCCGGATAAACATTCAATTGACGAAGGAAGGACAACTCGTCGGGATCCACGGACTTCAGCGGATCGTATCCTGGGGTATGAATGCCCAGGCGGGCACCCATATTGGGCAGTACCTTGGCCTCCCAGGTATGACGGTCGAGTAAGGCAGGCTCTGGAAACAGGTGACAGGTCTGACAATATTTGCGGGCCAGTGCTTCATTGCCGGTCAAATTTCCCACCGGAACAGCGGTGGCTGTTATCTCCTGCTGGGTACCTTCTTGCATCGTGTCATTGCAAGTGGTAAACAGGTAGGCCGAGATCACAAAAGGGATCCCGGCAAGACCCCTCAAAGTGAATATCCGCAGGCGGCGACCGGCCTTATTTAGAGCCATCCTTTCAATTCCATATTAAAAAAAACGGGTGCCTATCTTTACAAAATAAGCACCCGGGAACAAATTATTACGAAGTACTACTTACTTATTTCACATCCCAGAAAATCTTGCGATCCAGTTTATCTTCACTGGCAATTGCCTGATAATTGGCGGTATTGTAAGTAATCTCATTACCTGGTATGGACCACCTTTGCGGCGGAGTGGTCTGGGTGCTTGAGTTGTCAACCCAAAACTGTAACTGAGGCGCATCAAGACGGCGCATTTCCGCCCAGTTCTGATAGGGTTGGATAATGTTGAAATGCACCCATTTCTGATAGGCGATCAACGCAATCTTGGCTTCTTTGGAAGCAGCATTGCTCCAGTTGACCGGACCGGAAGCCAGGGTCGCGGTGATTTCCTCTTCAGTAGGAGGGGTTGCTGCGGCTACCTGATCGTCACTTCCTGCGTTGACGGACATATAAAATTCAATGGATTGACGAATGCCGGTCTCATAAGCCGTCTGGGCTGCCGCGTCGTTGCCATTGTTTACATAATATTCGGCTTTCAGAAAGCTGACCTCTGCGGCATTAATCAGGACGCCGGGGAAAAACTGATTCTGGCTGGTGGTGGTCCGGTTATAGTAGGCTATCTGACCGCCATTGACCAATGCCTGTTGTTCATTGCCGGTTAACAACGGATCCAGGCCGACGTATTCTCCGCCCGCTTCCGTACCCGGTTCAAACAGGATACGTAACCGGGGATCCTGAGCATCCTTCAGGAAGTTGATCATCTTCTGGGGGGCATCATCCCCATCCCATCCGGCAGAGTTGATCCCTTGCTGGAATCCCTTGGAATTGATCGGTGTATTGATGTCATAGACATCGATCATGATGTTTTGACTGTTGTCCTCCACCACCGGATAACCGGTTGGGTTGCCAATGATTTCGGCAATCTCGGAACTGGCCCGGGAACTAAACTCGGAGCTGCCGGACACCCGTGTCAACAGACGCAGACGCAACGAATTGGTGTAACGCTGCCATAGATCAAGATCTCCGGCATTGATGATGTCCTGGGCTTTAAATGAAGCCAGAAAACCAGATCCGACGGATAGCGTCTTCATCTGGTCGGCAATGGACTTCAATTCGTCCAGCAGGAAGACGTAAATGTCCTTACCGGAATCAAAAGGTGCATACGAATTGTTGTAATCGCCCTCGTTGGTACTCAGCAAACCGGCGCCAAAGAAGGGAATATCTCCAAACAGGTCCACCATCCGGCTGGTTTCATTGTACATGTACACGGAAGCGGCCAGGTTGAAGATCTTCAGGTTCTCCTGTTTATCGGGTTCCGAAGCATTCCAAACTTTCTGAAATTCACGGTACTGAGCGAGGATGTCGTAATAGTTAAACCACACATCTTCCACACCGGAAGAACCGGGTACATATTGATTAGGCGTATTGATCCAGCCAATCGACTGGGTCCAGGGATTCAGGGTGATCCGTAAGGTTACAAAGTAGTTCCGGTAATTGGGGACCACATAGTCGATACCGGCATTTAGGACGCCAGTGAACTGGCGTTCGATGGATGTTTGAGCAACCTTGGCCGGGTTCGGGTAGGCGTCGGCAAAATCTGCTTTCTGACAGGCAGACAGCAGTACCAGAATGACCAGGATGCTGTTTATGATTATTGATTTCATTTTTGGTCTTTTAAACATGATTAAAATCTGGTTCGCAATTCAACACCGAAGGTGCGGAAAGAAGGATTGTTCCCCGCATTGTTCACGTTTTGGTACCAGCGTGATCCGGCCGTAGTCTGTTCCGGATCCAGATCCTTGATGCTCCGGTAAATGAAGAACAGGTTACGTCCGAAAACGGAGATCCGGGCGTCCCGCATGCCGGCTTTTGCCGTCAGGTTGCCTGGAATGTCATAACCCAGCGCTACTTCACGTACTTTGAACCAGTTGTTCTTATTGATATACAACTCATAGCGTGAATTTCCGTATTGCGGACCACCCCAGTTGTAGGTACCGTTGTAGTAAACAGCTTGAGAAATAACGTTGGTGTTTTGCTCACCGGACAGGGAAACTCCTTCAAGTAAAATTCCGTCATTAAAGACCTGTTCGCCATTGGGCCCGCGATCGGATGAAGTCTGGATCCCCTGACCGTTGGCGTCGACGTAATACTGCAGACCACCATGCGCTGCGTCCATGTAGTTAAGACTTTCCTCGGTCAACCCCCGGCTGGTCAGCCAGTAAATGCCGGTTGGCATGATCGAACCGCCTACACTGAAGTCGGCTACCACATTCAGGACGAAATTGCGATAAACCAATTCATTGAGGATACCGCCTTCAAAGTCCGGTAATGCATTGCCGTACTTTTCCCAGACATTTCCATCCAACTGATACAACCCGTTGGGGGCCACAATTTTTTCTCCTTGAGCGTTGGTGGCCACCGGGTGGGCGTAAATATCACCCATGGGCTCACCAACCACGGAACGGATCTGCGCCGCATTACCATCAAAGTCGGAATGCAACAATTCGGTCGCTCCATTGGCTAATTTTTCGACCACGTTCACATTGCGCGCGTAATTGATGGTAGCATTCCAGTTAAAATTCGGCTTGGCAATAATGTCTCCATTTATTTGGATTTCGATCCCTTTGTTACGCAGGGTGCCGATATTGGTGAGCACCGTCTGAGCTCCGGAGGATCTGGGAAGTACCACTGGCAGGATTTGGTCCACAATGCGGCCGTTATAGAAACTGAAGTCGGCTCGCAGCCTGCCCCATAGATTACCTTCCAGACCAATCTCGAACTCCCGCTTTTGTTCCGGACGGATCAGGTCGTTGCCAAATGCTCCACTGATGTTCGAGTACAATATTGGACGACCGCCATCGTACTGGACACCCAGGGTATTTTGATTGTAGGCAATGTTGGCCCGGTAGATATCCGGATAGTTGCCGACCACGCCATAGGACGCTCTGAGTTTGGCATACCGGATGGCTTCAGGCAATTGCATGGCTTCACTAAGCAGGAAGCTGGCATTCACGGAAGGATAGACAAAGGAATTGTTGTTGGGCGAAATGGTTGAGGTCCGGTCCCGTCGAATGGTTCCTTCCAAATAGGCAAAGTTTTTATACCCAATGCTGGCGATACCCAATACGGCGTCCAGAATGCGCGTTGAACGATCATTTGATCCACCCGCGGTGTTGATGGACCCGGAAATGTCGAAGAAATTCTCCGGACTCAATCCACCGTTTGTGCTCCGGTTTACCCGGGTATATTGTTCTTTACGTGCATTGTACCCTGCTTTCAAACCCAGATCTAAATCCGGCGTAATATTCAAGTCATAGGATAAAAGGACATCTCCGTAAACCAGGGTATTCAATTCGTTAGTCATTGAAAATGCACCCCCCGGATTGGCATATAATGCACTGGGTTGTTCGGTGGAATTCCGGTTTGCAGAATTCAGGTTTGTCAAATCGGTACCAATGATGCCTCGCAGCTCCAGCCCGTCGATGATGGTCCACCGTTGTTGAATGTTACCGATCACCCGGTTGCTGTATTCGTCGGAATGCTGTTCGTTCACCCGCCAAACATAATCGGCGATATCCCCTTTGAACCCGTTGTAAATGATGTTCTCATCGGGGGTCAGACTGGCCTGGGTTCCGGTACGGAATTTATAGCCCAGACTGGTTTTATACTTGTTAAAATACCAGTCTGCTGCCTCAAACGTATTCATCATGCCGGTGAAATTGTTGATCAGGCGGTCTACTTTATACGGACGGTCTTTGGTGTACTGGTTGATGTATTTGACATTCAACACGGTACTCAAATGCTTATTGGTCGTGAAGCTGGTTGTCAGATTGGCGATGTTCCGTTCGTTCTTGGAACCGAAGGAGATCATCTGATTGTCCTGGCGTGTAAATGAAAAGCGAACCGTGGAACGCTCGCCGCCATTGGTCACCGCCAGGTTAATGTCCGAGCTGTGGGCATTCTGGAAGAGGTCGGCATAGCTGGCATTGGAAGCAACATAGGGGCGAACGATGCCATCCCAGGCCATGATCGGCTGACCATCGAAGAGGGGACCAAAGTTGACACTGGTATTGATCAATCCCCGGGTATCCGGCGTCCCGTCTTTGTTGACGTCGTAATAAATAAATCCTTCTTCATCCTGTCCGGCGTCCGCGAGATTGGTAAAATATCCGGGACCGCGGATGTTCTGGTACCTGGGTAAATAGGCGATGCGGTCGGCGCTGTAGCTGGCATTAAATTCTACGCCGAGGCCCTGACCCTTCTTGCCTTTCTTCGAGGTCAGCAAGATGACTCCGTTTACCGCTTCCGAACCATATAAGGCCGCGGCAGACGCGCCCTTCAATACGGAGATGTTTTCGATGTCATCCATATTGATATCAACCAGGCCATTTCCGCGGATCCGCTGGTCTCCCCAGTAATCGGTATTGTTGTATTCTCCATTGCGGATGGGCACACCATCGAGCACGATCAATGGCTGCGTGTTTCCGGTGATCGAGGAGAATCCGCGAACGTTGATGTTGGCACCACTGGTCGCCCCTCCGGGCACGGTGCGGATGGACACTCCAGGGGCTTTACCATACAAGGCGGTGGCAAAGTTGGTGATTGGTGTCACTTCCAGTTCCTTGGAATCAATGATGCTGGCGGCATATCCCAGCGCTTTGCGCTCACGGGTGATGCCCAATCCGGTTACCACGATTTCATCCAACATCGCCCCGGTGACGAGTACGACATTGATTTGTGTTTGGCCATTCACCACAATTTCTTGAGGTTGGAAGCCGGTATACGAAAAGACCAGGGTTGCACCAGCATCCATCAGTTGGAGCTGGTAACTTCCATCGATGTCGGTAATCGTACCGTTCGATGTCCCTTTCTCCAGGATCGAAACGCCTATCAGTGGCTCACCGGTATCCGATGAAACCACCCCACGGACGTTTTGTCCCATCAAGGTCGCTACCCACAGGGTAGCCAGAAACACGAGATAAGATTTTTTCATTTCCAATGAGATTTAGGTGAAATAAAAGCAGTACTTCCAGGCGAACAGGTGGGGAAAATTCACCAACTCGTCGCTTGTTTACTATGTTTTTCCTAAGACCCGGGAAATTTATTAATCTTTTTTAATTATTTAATATCTTTTTAACATTTATCTTACTTACATCACATTGATTGATATCATTAATAAACCTGTTGGCCAATTGGACTATCTGGCAGTCACTTATGAATTCAATGGCGCACCGATGGAGCATGATTGGTTGGCAGGGGCCCTTCAATACCCGCGATGAGGTTCCTTTCCAAGCCAATATTGATCATTATACCGTTGTCTGGACGCGCCATCCCATCATACCTCGCTGAATTCCCAGGCGGATAACACCGAATCCAATTCCAATGCTTACCTTGAGCGGGCACACGTTAAATCCGACAAAATGAGCTCAAAACCACCAATTGTTCATCACGTATTCTTTTGGCTGAAAAATCCTGAATCATCGACCGACCTGAACCAGTTATTGGCGGGTATCCGTGCGTTGGCAGCCATCTCCACGGTACGTGAATTGCACGTGGGCGTACCGGCAGCGACCGGAGAACGCGATGTCATCGACAACAGTTGGTCGGCTTCCGAATTGATGTTTTTTGATACGGTGGAAGATCAGGATGCGTATCAGGTAGATCCGCTGCATCAGAAATTCATCGCCGAATGTGGCCACCTGTGGAGGAAAGTACTCGTTTATGATGTCCAGGGTTAGTTTGAAGACATTCAGACCCTGGATGTTTGTGTCTATGGTCTAACATCTAGTATCTAGTATCTAGTATCTAGTATCTAGTATCTAAGCTCTAATTCTTCAATCCCGCATAATATTGCAGGACCCGCCTCAATCCGGAATCGCTTTCCACATCGATTTCATTAACATCCAGGTACTGAGCGGTCTCTTTGGATCCACCCAACAGTTTGAGTACGGATTTACGGCGGGGACGAAATTCTTCCAAATCACCGCCTTCCAGGAAGAAATAATGGCTTTTGGGATTGAAACGCTTGAATTTCACCTCATTGCCCACATTTTGCACCACTTGCGTCGACACGTCCACATTAAAATGTTTAATGCAATACACACCATTGCCCACAAAGATCTGCTCGACCCAGTTACCCCTGACCGGTGAAAGCATTTCAGCAGCAAAACGCATGGTGTCTTCTCCGACGAATACTTCAACCAGCACACACTGGGAATTATCCAACTCGATGTACTGATCGCCTTGTTTGGCCTCAAAACCCTGCGTATATCCATTAAAATTAAGGAACAGGTCTGGGAAAATTTCCCCGCCTTTGCCAATGATGCGACCGGGCATCCAGTCTTTAAACATCATCGGACTACCCTGGATGTCGTCGTAGCGGTTTGGATTGACCCGGCTGGAATTCTGGAATACAATCCCGCTCTGGCCGGGAAGGTAGTAGGTTGAGGCCGCCAGGAGAATAAAAAAAAGCAGTCGCATCGTGTATTCGTTTCACCTAAAATAGAACTTCTGTACCATGCGGCCTAGTGAACCTCTAAAATTGTGACCGAAGGGTGGTGTTCGGGGTCAACCTTCAATTAAAGTCCACTTTAATGTCCTGCGGGTGGCATTTGATGCAGGAAGCCTGATCCAGGTACTGCCCGAATGGCCTCCGGATGGGTTCCTGTGTCATCAGGGTGTGTTTGAGCAGGTTCCCCAGAATTTTTGTGTCGATATGCATGTCCAGCCACAAGGAATCCCTGGTCTCCGGATAGGTGATCAGCATGACCGGGATCATGCCACCCCGGTAATTGGTGGTGTCGCTGAGAATCACCCATTGCTTGTCATCCTTTTGTTTGAAATCAAGTTCCTGATACGGGTACCAGGCGATGGTGAGCTCAACGGGAGCGTGGTAACCGATCACCTGATCGGTTTTGATCTGCCGTGCCCGGGTAGGCACCAGTTCACGGGAACTGGAACATGCTAAGACAAAGGCAAAGCCTAAAACAAGGTATGCGATGTATGTGCGTTTCATTTGATGGCGGACTTAATGTGATGACACAGCTATTTTCCAGAAAAATAGTCCCGGCAACAATGATTTGCATCACTAATCGTCAGGACATGCTCTGGTCAGCCCTCCGGATCCAGCCGATAAATCCGGACTTTCCTTTGTCCGGGTTTTCCCGCAATCATTCTCCATCAAATCAAAAAAATGCTTCCTGATCCTTAACTTTAGCCCCAATAGCGAAACACAACCGTACAGAGAATAACCAATTGCAATGCACAGTACCCATGCGGAACAGCAGCGGCTTTTCGCCGTCCGGCACGGAGAAGAATGGAAAAAATGGGGCCCTTACGTTAGCGACCGGCTGTGGGCTACGGTGCGGGAGGATTACAGTGAGAACAGTGCGGTGTGGGAATACATCAATCACGACCGGGCACGCAGTTATGCCTACCGCTGGGGCGAGGATGGCCTGGCCGGTTTCAGCAATGACCAGCAAATCCTTTGTCTGGCTCCGGTTTTCTGGAATGGCAAGGATCCCATCCTCAAAGAAAGGCTTTTTGGCCTGACCAACTGGCAGGGAAATCATGGTGAAGACGTCAAGGAATTGTATTTCCACCTCGCAGCCACTCCAACCTATTCCTATTGCAAATTCCTGTACAAATATCCGATCCAGGAATATCCTTACCAGGAACTGATCGAAAAAAATCAACGCAGCCGGACTCAGCCGGAATTCGAAATTCTGGAAACCGGTGTTTTTAACCACCAGCGTTATTTTGACTGTTTCATTGAGTATGCGAAAGGAGGGCCGGAAGACATCCTGTTGAAAATTTCCATCCATAACCGTTCCCGCCGTGCAGCGAAATTGCACATCCTTCCCCATCTGTGGTTTCGCAATTATTGGAAACACAATCCTAAATACAATCCGCCTAAAATTCGCTCTACAAGTAAGATGAGCCTTCAGGCGCAATCCGTCCGTGACGGCGGCTACTGGATGTACCATGAAGAAGGCTCCCAACTCTTTTGCGATAACGAAACCAACACCGAAAGGATCTTCCGGACTCCTAATGCGCACAAGTACACCAAGGATGGCATTCACGATCATGTGGTCTACGGACTGGATACCGTTAACCCGGAATTGCGGGGGACCAAAGCCGCGGTTTGGATCAAAGCCCAGATTCCCGGCCAGAAGGTCCACACCGTGCGGATCCGCCTGAGTAAAAAAGCGCTGGAAGACCCCTGGCAGGATTTCGACACCATTTTCGCGGCACGGCAGGTGGAGATGGACCAATATTACCAGGATTTATTGCCCCCTGCCCTCACCATCTACCGGCAGGAATTGATGCGGCAAGCCTATGCCGGATTGCTCTGGTCCAAACAATTTTATTACCTCGACGTCTTTCAATGGTTGTTTGGGGAGCCGGGAGCCAAAAAAATACCTGAACGGCATTATCTGCGCAATTTTGACTGGCAACACCTGACCAACCGCCATGTGATCTCCATGCCGGATAAATGGGAATATCCCTGGTATGCCGCCTGGGACCTGGCCTTTCATACGGTAGCCTTCTCCAACATCGATCCCGATTTTGCCAAGGAACAACTGCTCCTGATCCTGCGAGAATATTACATGCACCCCAATGGACAAATACCGGCTTACGAATGGAATTTCAGCGATGTCAATCCACCGGTACACTCCTGGGCGGTGTGGCAGGTGTACATGAAAGACAAGGAAAAGAACAACCATCCGGATCTGGATTTTCTGGAGCGGGCCTTCCAGAAATTACTGATCAACTTCACCTGGTGGGTCAACCAGAAGGACGTCAACGGCATCGACCTCTTTGAAGGCGGCTTTCTGGGCCTGGATAACATCGGTGTTTTTGATCGCAACCACATGCCCCCCGGGATTAAAAAGCTGCAACAAGCAGACGCCACCAGCTGGATGGCCCTCTTTGCCCTCAATATGTTGCGCATGTCGCTCGAACTGGCCCAGTACAACCCTTCCTACGAAGAGTCTGCCTGCAAGTTTTTCCGCCATTTCCTTAACATCGCCTGGGCCATGCATCACATCGGGAAAAAAGACATTTCCCTGTGGGACGATGAGGACGCCTTTTATTACGATGTGGTCCAGCTCGATAACGACACCAATGAGCGCCTGCGCGTCCGGTCACTGGTAGGAATCATCCCGTTGTTTGCCGTCGAAGTGATGCATAAACGGCTCTTCGCCAGTCTCGATGAATTCAATAGCCGGGCCATTACCATCATCCGGACCCGCCCGGACCTGGCCTCGCTGATCTCCCGCATTGAAGAAGACAACGAAGAGGGCTATTACCTATTTTCAATCATGCGGGGATTCCGGTTGGAACACCTGCTGAAACGGTTACTGGACGAAGATGAATTCCTGTCGGACTATGGCATCCGTTCTTTGTCGAAATACCACCACGAACATCCGTTTGTGTTTGAGCACCATGGCAAACACGTAATTCAGTATGAGCCCGGGGAAAGCTCCACCAATATGTTTGGTGGCAACTCCAATTGGCGTGGTCCGATCTGGCTACCTCTTAATTACCTGATCATTCAATCACTGCGCGAGTACTATACCTACTACGGGCCATCCTATATTTATGAGTTTCCGACCGGTTCCGGCAACACCATGAATTTACGCCAGATCGCGCTGGAACTGAGCAAACGGTTGCTGCGTCTGTTTGAGCCCGATGAAACAGGCAAATACACCTACCATAACGACGATCCGGAACATCACTTTGCCACGGATCCCCATTTTAAAGGATTGCACTTGTTCTACGAATTTTTTCATGGCGATACCGGCCGGGGATTGGGAGCATCCCATCAGACCGGATGGACCGCGTTAATTACCAACATCATCCTGGAAATGGAGGAGCAGGAGGTGGAAATGGTGCAGGCTTGATGAATGGTTTTCGCATTTTGAAAATTTAATCGTCCTGACAGCTTAAGCCTCGCTTAATTCTCTTTCAGTGTATTTACCGGATTAACATAGGCAGCCCGTATGGTTTGGACACCCACAGTTAACCAGGCAATAAACAATGCAAGCACTGCCGGAAGAAGAAAATACCACCAGCGCAATTCAATATGCAGGGCAAAACGGTTTAACCAACGACCAGCTATCCAATAACTTAATGGGGTGGCTGCCAGGATGGCCACCAATACGATTTTGGTAAAATCGCCGGTCAACATGGCAATAATCTGCATTACACCCGAACCCAACACTTTGCGGATCCCAATTTCTTTCCTGCGGCGATCTGCCATAAACATGGCAAGTCCAAACAATCCCAAACAGGATATGATAATGGCCATCCCGGCGAAATATCGCGACAATACCGACACTCTGTTTTCAGCCGCATACAGCCGCTGGAAGTCTTCATCCATGAATTTGAAATTAAATTCCAATCCAGGATAGTAAGTCTGATAGACCTCTCTCATTTTGGCAATGGCCGTTTTTTCAGCACCACTGCGTATCCTTACCGAAATTCTCGGTGCATACTTCATGGGCGCCAGCAATAAGATGCAGGGCTTCATATCCTCGTAAAAAGATTCAAAATAAAAGTCACTGACCACCCCGACCACTTCCCTTTCTTCTCCGCCGATCTCCAGCTTCTTCCCGACGGGGTCTTCCAGCCCCATTTGAGCAACCGCTTTTTCATTAAGGATCACTTGATCCGGCGAACCAAATGATTCAGAAAATGAACGGCCCTCTTTGATCTTCATGTTCAGGGTTTCGATCAGCTGGTAGCTTAACCAGAACGCGGAGAAGAAGGTCTGATTATCCTCTGGCTTTCCCGCCCATTTGACGTCATTGGTACCACCAAGTTGTTTGCCCGCGGTCAGGCTTCCCCCACCAACGGACAAGACTTCGGGAATATTCTCCAATGCTCTTATCATCGCATCCCCAGGTTGATCCACGCTGAAATAGATAACATGTTCCCGGTCGTATCCAAGTTGCTTGCCGGACTGGATAAAGTCTATCTGTCTGGAAACTACGATCACGGAAACAATCAGCACCAGCGAAACTGAAAATTGGAATAGAATTAATCCTTTCCTTATCCAGAGCTCACGATTTGAGATACCCAGCTTTCCTTTCAATACCTTGATGGCTTGATGACCGGAGAGGAACAACGCAGGATAAGCACCTGCCACCAAACCGGTGATCAAGGCAACGCCCAGTAAGCCAAGAACAAGGACCTGGTTAATGTTGATCGGTAATTCTTTGCCGGTGATCTCATTAAATTTTGGGATCAGAGCAGCCACCAGCCCCGAAGCCAGCAGGAATGAAGTAATGGCAACCAGAAGGGATTCCGTCAGGTATTGCATGATAAGCTGGCTGCGTGCTGCTCCCACTACTTTTTTTATCCCAACCTCCTTCACCTTTACACCGGCTTTAGCCGTAGAAAGGTTCATAAAATTGATGCAGGCGATTGCTAAAATAAAACATCCGATGAGTACAAAAAGCCGAATGTAATCGATCCGCCCTCCGACCGCAATTCCGTTTTCAAAACGATCATATAGGTATCGTTCGGAATACCGTTGCAGTGCCAATAATGAACTAATATGGTTATCCTTGGTAGTTAAAAAGTCTCTGATTTTGCTGCGAAATTGATCGGGCCTGGTTCCGGCTTTCAGCAGAACGTAGGTCCGGGGGCTACTGTCTCCCCAACCTCCCTCCGGAGTATTGTCCAAATACCAGTCATAACTCAATACCAGATCAAAGTGATCCGTGGCATTGACCGGAATGGATGCAAAGACGCCGGAAACAACGCATGGACCACTGACGCCTGGCGAATGCCAGTCAATTTGCCGTCCCATGGCATTAGCCGGGCTTTCAAACAAACGGATAGCCAACGATTGAGAGATGACTACTCCATTCTTTTGGGAAAGCACCTGACTTGGATCTCCCTGCAGCAAAGGATAGGAAAAAACATGAAAATAATCGCGACTTGCGTATTTCCCTGAGGCTTTCAGGTGCTTCTCTTCCACGGCAATCACACCTTGACCGGCATTGAATGTAGCGGGAATGACTTTGGTAGCGAAACGAACTTCCGGCAAATCCACCTGAAGAGCCGTAGCGAGAGGCCCTGGCGTTGCTTCGATCGTCTCCATTCCATTGGGACCCTGTACCGTTTGCAAAACCTGAAAAAGCTGTTGATCATTCGGTAGAAACTTGTCTACATGCAGCTCATCATTCACCCATAACGCAATGAGAAAAACACACGTCAGGCCTGTGGTCAAGCCGACCAAATTGATCAAAAAGGTGCTTTTATTACGTAAGAACCCACGGTAGGAGATGAGCAGATGGTGTCGCAGTAAATCTCCTCGCAGTAAGCTAAAAGGCTTCATTGGCCGGATAAAATCCGGGCGGAAATGCCACAGGACCTGCCAGAAAAAAGCCCAGTTAGCCCGTTTCGGGTCGACTTCGCATTCTTGTTCGAAAATTTCGATCAGGTTGCCTTCGATCTCCTCCAGGTAGTCTGGCCGGCAGAACCATCGCAGAAATTTCAGCGCCCGTTTAGGTGGTTGTGTTCCCATTAGCCGAAGGTGATTTTGGGTATTTTTTGATACATCTCGGAGCGGAGTTCGTATTGGCGATCCAGGGCAAGCTTGCCTGCTTTGGTGATCACATAGAACTTTTTTCGCCGGCCTCCGCGCTCTTGCGTGATGCCGCCGAAACGGGATTTCACCAAACCTTTTTCCAGCATACGCTTGAGGGTAACGTGAATCGCACTAATGTTCATGGATTTACCCAGATGCTCTTCGAGTGCCTCTTTGATGGAGACCCCGTAAGCCTGGTCGTGTTGAGCGGCAACCGTAAGCAGGACCATTTCTTCAAATTCACCTAGCGTGCGTGAATACATAACAATTTGATTTACTTAACAATCATAAAGATAATGGATATGTTTCATAATTGTCAAGTAAATAGGGATCTTTCCGTTAAATCATCCACCTAGATGTTGTTTCCGCCTGCTGATTGTCGAAATCCTTGGGTGATTTTAGCGTTCACCGAGGAGGCATCGAGTGTGAAGTGCTTGCTATTGAAACAGAAATGAACCGGAGTAGGAGGATTATTAAAAGAAAGGTCCTGCAATGAATGATTTTGCGCCACTAAAAACAATTGAATCCGTTCAGTGCTATTAAAATGATATATTATTTTTTCAAGGGTAAAAAATGAATTAGTGATTATTTCGGGTTGATAACAATCATTTCCATTCATCCGCACGAATCTCCCGCTCCCACTGTTTTATCCCTTCCCAATTGTAAATCGTTATCGTCATCACGCGCTCTTTTTCCGGGCCTGAAAACCGGATACTGGCAAAATTATGGTCCATCACCACCGTCCCCGGGACGCGCCACGCATTGCTCTCCCGGTCGCCCGCCGTATTCACACCGGAGGTAAACGGTGAACAGGTCAGATCGTATAGAATATAGCCATCACTGCTGGTGTACCTGCTTAATTCGGTGTAATGCCGGTCTCCGGTCAAAAAGACAACACCCGGTATCTTTTCTTTCTGCAATTGTTCAATCAGGTACGCTTGCTCCTGTGGGTAAATCCCATAATTTTCAGCCACCGCAGCCGTACTCAGCACCATATTTCCTGTCGCCACGATTTTAAATGATGCCTCACTGGTCGCCAGGGCATCCAGCAACCACTCCAGTTGAGCTTTACCCAGCATGGTCCGATCAGTATATTTGCGATGATCCGGCGACCGAAACCAGCGATCGTCAAGGAGGAAAAAATCGACGTCGTGAAATTGGAACATGGTGGTTATACCGCCATCCAGATCAGGGTGACCAAAGGTGGGATTCCCCCAAAATGCCTGAAATACCCGGTGGGCCAGTTCCTTGTGCACCCAACTGCGATCCGAGTCATTTGGCCCGTAATCGTGATCGTCCCAAATGGCATATTGGTGGGTGGAAGCCAGTAATGGTTGGAGTTCCGGCAACGACCGGGTGTGGGTGTAGCGGTGCCAATAACCGGTTTCGGTAAACCAATCCGCCTCCCGCAGATAAGTATTGTCACCCAACCACAACATCATGTCGGGGTGTTGCTGGAAAATAGCCTCAAAGATCTCATAATGACTGCCGTAGGGTGTCCCCGGACGGTCGTATTCGGGTTCATTGATGTAGGCACAACTGCCGGTAACCATGGTAAAATCCGGTGGATCCCTTCGCCATTTCCAAATCGGCTGCGTTTGGAATTCAGTTGGATATCCAAGTTGCAGCGCTCTGTCATTGAGGTACACCCGGTATTGATAGGTTTTACCCGGCACGACCCGATCGGCAATCACTTTGGCGGTATTCGCTTCTTCTTCATCGGTCAGCACCGTCTGAGTGAACAGGGTATCGGGATGAGCCACCCCTTTCTCCCAATAGGCGTAATAGACTTCCGCCGGTTCGGTGGTCTGGACCCACAAGAGGACTTCTTTCATCTCGGAGTAGCCGAGCATCGGACCGGATTGCAGGAGAGAAGTCTGACCAAATGATTGTACGCCAGTGAGTGTACAGATCATCAACAGGATGTTGGAATTGGGTAATCGCACGTGCAGGAACATGATGATAAGCGTTGATACCTTACAAATTTACGCATTAGCCGGTTCGAACCACCACCCTAATTTTAGGCACCAATTCCCTCACGAACATGCCATTCAACCTTCAACCCTGAGGCCACACCGGAAATACCAATTGCAACAAACTGATTGTCATTCCCGCCCGAACCCGTCCGTACCGGCATGGGCAGACGACGTCAGTCGGGCAGGTCGACTGAAGGCGAAGAATGAGTCGAAACGGAGAAATCCAAATTAGATTGATTATTACTTATTAATCTATTATCAATTTTCAAATAGATCTTTCCGCTCGTCGCTTTAGGGCGACTCGGTCGAGATGAAAGTTCGTTTTTTGCATTTCCGGAGTGCATTCAACTTTCAACACTCAACACTCAACACCCAACATTTCATTTGTCCTTCACCCTTTTCCAGGCCATAGTATTGATCATCCAGTTCGGCAGGGATTTCATGGGGTTGCGTCCTTTTAGATTCATGTACCAGCCCCATTTTTCCATAATAGGTAATTTATGTGTTTCCACAAATTCGATCAGGGTCCCATCGGGATCTTCGATGTAGGCAAAATGACCGGCCGCCACACCCATATCAAAGCTGTCTGCGCTGTTGACGGTAAACGGATAGCCTTTCTCCATGCAGTCTTTCTCGAGATGCTCCATGCCAAGGATGTCAAAACACAAATGAATGTAGCCCAATTCACCCCAGATGCGACCTTCGAAGATCTTTTTGGGAGCCCGGTCCAGCGGCTGAATCAGCTCGATCTGGGTGGGGCCTAATAGCTTGGCGAAGGGTCCGGTGCGGATGGCGGAGTGGTAAAGCAATACCCGGCGGTAACGCTGGTCGCCTCCCGGCAGCTGGGCAAAATCCTCAAACACACCGGTCTTGTCGTACACGACCTGGTCGTACTCCAGGATTCCCGTATAGACTTCCAAAGCCTTATCGATATCGCTTACCCCGATGACTGCTCCCACGACGCCGCCGGTCAGAGACTTCTGAGCTTTGTAATGGATGTCTTCATGGACAACCTCAAAAATATTCCCGTACGGATCTTTGACATAGTAATGTTTTTGGTCCTGCGGATCCGAATAGAGGGTGCCCAGGATGTTCAGCCCCCGCCGGTGATGTTCGGCAAATGCGGCCGGCACATTGCGGCATTTCAGTTTACAGATGAAAATGCCCGCATCACCCAGTTGAACATCAAAATGAGGCGGGCGGGATTCGAAACCGGTGTGCTGCCAGATCTCAAAACCACCTCCACCTTCCATATTTACCGCCAGGGCAGCATACCGCTCACAGGTCTTCCCGTCGGTGTGTGGCAGCATCAATTCCGCCACAGCAGTATCTTCAAAGACATTGATGTCCATTCCAAATTGCTCCCGGTACCACTTCCAGGCTTCCTTGGCATTGCGTACCCCAACACCAATCTGTTGAATTCCTACGATGTGTTTTGACATGCGCTCTTCCTGATGATTTTACGAATGAAGCAGGCGCTGCAATGATACTAAAAAAATAAAATTAAATCCTGAAGGCCATTGCCCGATGCCCGGACCGGACATCAGGGTGTCACCACCTTCACCCGGCCATCTTCGCGGATGGACCAGGATGTTGGTGAACCTGACTTCCGTAAGGTGAGCAGGTAGGCGGTATCCGTTGCCAGGTAAGAACAGTCATAGTTTACGGCATTGACTTTATAGTGATTTTCCAGTGATCGGGGATAACGACCATGCTCCTCCCGGTATTCACGTAAATAATGGTAAAGTACATAAAGGTGTTGGATCACCGCATCGTCCGCTGGCACTTCCGCACGAACCGCACCCCGGTCAAAGAGCAAGTATCCCCATTTTTCCGGATAATGCATGTTGATGATGCCTTGTGGGCTCCACACCCAATTATGTTCCGGCAAAGGCTTGCCTGCTGCATTGCGCTGCTTCTGGTACTGTCCTTCCCGCACAAGGATCTCGTACTCAACCCGTGAAAAATTGATTTTCCAAACCGCTCCGGGTTGAGGAAGCCTGCCCTTGCGGCTTAACCCGGAAAGTGGCAAGGCCATCTCCACCATCCAGCAACTATCCCGGTCGGCAGGATCATTCAAGGATCCAAAAACTTTGATGGCCGTTTTGAGGCCTTTCAAATCCCAATCCGTCAGCACCGGCCCGCCATCCCGATACGGAGCGGACAAAAACAAATCGAAAATGGTGTTCAATGGATTGACTTCGATCTCAAAATAATCGTGCCCATCCCGATCCGGGTCGATGAATACCTCAAAATCATTGTCGTGGAATACGATGTCGTCCCGGTTGCGCAGGGTCGCCCACACCTGGGGTTCATCCAAATGGGCCAGGATGTACAGATGACTGGAGTCCCAAATCATTTTAACCCGGGTATCCAGGTAAGGTTCAGGCCGGACACTGCCTTCGATGTCCACAAATTTTTCACTCCAGGGCACACCCTGCCAGGCCAAGTCGTCGCCGGAGCCATCGATATGGACCAGGGTTTCCACAAATGCACAATGGTAAGTGCGGGGAGGTTGGTAGTGGTTTTGACCACAGAGGGATACTACCCCGGCAAGAGCCATCAACAGAACGCTCAACCGTATCATTTAATGTTCGGAATTAAACGGTAATACAAAAACGGCAGCCATTTGTGGATGAAATACATGATCAACTCCTTGCGGCCAATCAAAACATCCTTCTTATCCTTCTTGATGGCCCTCAGGATTTTGGCCGCACAGAGGTCCGCCGGCATGCCTTCCAACTGGCCCTTATCCATCTGACCATGTTCTACGCCTTCTTTAGTCAATGCGTGGAGGGAAATTTCGGTTTGAATGCGGCCGGGAGAGACAATCGTCACTTTTACGCGGGTCCGTGCAACCTCTGCATTCAATGCTTCAAAAAAACCCTGGATGGCATGTTTGGAGGCACAATAGGCCGTGCGACGGGGCACCCCAAACTTACCGGCCAGGCTGCTGATCGCCACAATATGGCCTTCATCACGGCGGATCATGTCCGGGAGAATGAATTTGGTCAAGGCCACCGGACTGAAAAAATTCAATTCCATCAATGCACGGTCCAGTGACAAGGGCGACTCCAGGGCCACGGAACGTTGGCTTTGTCCGGCATTCAGGACCAACAGATCTACCTGATCCATTTCGGTCTTCACTTGTACCACCGCAGCTTCCAAAGCAGTGAGATCGGTCACATCCAGGGGTACCACCAGAACCTGACCACCGGATTTCCGGCAGGTTACCGCCACCCGGTTGAGCTTGTCCGCATGGCGTGCCGTCAAAATTAACCGGGCCCCCTCCCGGGCAAAGGCATATGCCAACGCCTCTCCAATGCCTCCCGATGCACCGGTGATCCAGACGACTTTTTGATTAAAATTTTGCATATGGTGAAAATAGCCAATTTGCCGATAGCCACTGCGCATTTCGGTATAAGACATTCGCCTCTATGCAATGCGGTGATCCTTTTCCGGATCTATTGCTCGTCAAAAAGGAATACCTCCTCGATGGTCAACCCAAATACGAGGGCAATGGCATGAGCCAGTTTCAGAGAGGGATTATAGGTACCCTTCTCCAGAAACACAATGGTTTCCCGGCGTACACCCACCTTGCGAGCAAGCTCCAACTGGGACAGGTTGTGTCTGGCGCGCAACTCCCGGATCCGGTTAAGCATGATCGATGCCCTTGATCCTGAAATACAACCAACTGGAAACAAAAAGCAATGCCATCCCCAGGATACCTCCACCGATGATGCTGTGCGCTTCCAATTGCAATTGGTCACTAAAATACATGACCACCAGCCACCAGTAGAGCGATAGATAAAAGGCAACTGAGGTAGCCCGGGTCATCAACCGGATCGAGTATTCATCCTCCTGGGGTTCATTGATCCTGTAACTCCGGTAGCGCCGGATGCCGACAAAGACGGCAAAGCCCACCACGATGAGGACCACTACCGGCAGGAGGAAAAATCCAGCCTCTCCGGAAGTCCCCGAATTAATCAGCCAGATGCCCACGGTAATCAATACCAACCCCGCAACCATCCATATCAAAAAATCCTTCCTCATGGCAAATTAGATTTTGTTATATAAATCTAACACATTGTTAGAAATATATAACATAGGTCGGAAGAATTCGTTGAGAATTATTTATCGGATGCTTCCCTGCTTACACCAGTACACCCTACCTTTAGAAAGTGGTCACCTTCAAACCGTCGATGGTAAAAAATAGTCGTCATTCATTTCATGGTCAAACGTTGTTTACCTGTTTGATTTGCCTGCTGGTAATGAATTGTCGGCAAAGCTCCATGCAGGAGCCGGGACCGGTCAAAAGCGCCCTGGTACAACGACTGGAATCCATTTTTTACCAGGAACAATTTGCCCATATCCCGGACCGCGATTTCCTCGCGAATGACTACGGAGCCAGCCCGGACTCGACGGTGGATAATACCCGGGCCATCCAGGATGCCATCGATGCCGCCGCATCCGGAGGGGGCGGCAAGGTAATGTTTCGACCAGGTGTATATCGATCCGGCGCCCTCTTCCTGAAATCAAATGTGGAGCTGTATCTGGACACCATGGTCACCATCCGGGCGATCCAGAATGATGCGCTTTATCCGGACATCCGCACGCGCATCGCCGGCATAGAAATGCTTTGGCCGGCCGCTTTGATCAATATTTATCAACAACAAAACGTCCGTCTTAGCGGGAAAGGCACCATTGATGGCAATGGGAAATACTGGTGGGATAAGTTCTGGGGCGATCCGCCCCGAACCGGTGGGATGTGGACGGATTATACCGCACACAATATCCGCTGGGCAGTTGATTACGATTGTAAACGGGTACGGCCGGTAGCGGTATATTCTTCCCAGGACGTCATTCTCCAGGACTTCAAAGTCTTGCGGGCGGGATTCTGGACCATCTCACTGACCTACAGTTCGCGGGTATATGTCCGCGGATTGATCATTCGTAACAACATCGGTGGTTACGGACCCAGCTCCGATGGCATCAATTCGGATTCCAGTTCTGATATCCTGGTGGAGGATTGCGATATCGATTGCAACGACGACAATCTCTGCATCAAAGCAGGCCGGGATGCGGATGGATTGCGGGTTAACCGGCCTTGTGAAAACATAGTGTACCGCAATTGCATTACCCGGGCCGGACACGGCCTCTTCACCATCGGCAGTGAGACGTCGGGAGGCATGCACCACATTGAAGTGTACGGACTGAAAGCACAAGGGACCAATACCGGTATCCGCTTCAAGTCCGCACAAGTGCGGGGAGGAATCATCGAGGATGTTTGGTTCCACGACATCGATATGGAGCAGGTGAACAGTCCCTTTCATTTTGAATTGAATTGGTATCCTGAATATTCCTACCCGGTGGTCCCGGAGGAAATCCCCATCAGCGAATGGCCCGAACACTGGAAAGTCATGACCCAGCCGGTCGAGCCGCCGGAGCAAGGCATTCCCGAATTTCGAAATATCCGGATATCCAACGTGACCGTCACGGGGGCCGGGCAAGCCATATACGCGAATGCGTATGCAGCGAAGCCCATTCATGACCTCCTCTGGGAGAATGTATCCATCGAAGCCCGGGAAAGGGGTGTGATTCGTCATGCCCGTGACTGGAGCATGCGACGAATGAATGTCCTGGTCCATTCTGTTCAGCCCTTTACGGTGGAAGATACCCAACGCATCACCCTGCCGGAGATTACATTCGATGCCCCTGCCGTCCCGGAAACGGCGGACACCCTGGTCAGCCTGGCTACGCAAATCGACCGGTATCGCACGCAAAACCCCCAATCTGCCATTTTACCCGTTGACCCGGTTTCACAGGTCGTCATATCCCCGGGCGACACGATGACTTCCGCCGACCGTTTGGAGGTCTATGTCTTTCCAGCCGGAAATAGCGCTTTAAAATGTTATGAACCCCTGGGCGACGGGTATTACTATTCCCCTTTGTCATTGACCTGGATTCAATCGACCCGACAGTTTCAAATCCAGAGTGAGGTTCGCCACCACTGGACGGTCTATCTTGAACTCAGGGACGCACCTAAACAGGTTTATGGAGCCAGTCATTGGGAATACAACGCCGGCCAACGACAATTAAAAGCAGAACTAACCGGTGTTCCCTTCACCTTAACCATCCAATGATGCAACGTGTCGCATTTAAAATGCAGTTATTGCCTGGCCACCAGGAAGAATACAAACGCCGCCATGCGACCATTTGGCCGGAATTACAGCAATTGCTGAAGGAGTCCGGGGTCTCCGACTATTCCATTTTTCTCGATGTCGCAACCGGTACTTTATTTGCCTGCCAAAAAGTGGCGGAAGGGGCTGGATCGCAGGATTTGGGAAGCAACCCAATCGTGCAAAAGTGGTGGGATTATATGGCGGACATTATGGTCACCCATCCGGATCGTTCCCCGGAGAGTGTTATGCTGGAAGAAGTATTTTATTTAGAATAATGACCGAAAAATGAGGACACGATGCCGTCCAATTACATGGAAGCCCTTCGCAATATCACTGGGAGTGATTCTGATTTTTGTGCAGACTTTGCAGGCTCAAATTTTAAGAAAACCCATACCTGACCGGTTGGTAGTACTTACCTTCGACGATGCCAGTGTCACCCATGCCACCTATGTCGCTCCCCTGCTCAGGAAATACGGTTTTGGAGCCACCTTTTTTGTTTGTGAGTTTCCACCTGATTTTGCCGACACGACCAAATACATGACCTGGCCGCAAATAAATCAATTACAATCCATGGGTTTTGAGATCGGCAACCATACCGGAAGCCATACCCATCTAAATACCATCGACAGCGGACAAATTGTGCGTGAGCTGGAAGTGATCGAAGATCGGTGTGCCGAATACGGGATTCCCAGGCCTTCCAGCTTCGCGTATCCCGCCTACGATACAGATCCGCTGGCCTTGCCCATCCTCAGCCGCAAAGGTTATTACTTTGCCCGTGTCGGGGCCGGTCGACCCTACGATCCGCAGACCGATCATCCTTATTTGATTCCCAGCTACAGTACCTCCGGAGCTGACACCACGCAGGTAATGGAAGCCCTCCGGTTAGCTAAAGATGGAAAAATCGTAGTATTGACTGTCCACGGCGTACCCGATTACGCCCATGATTGGGTGACCACACCACCGTCGGTCTTTGAACAGTATTTGCGCTTTTTGGCAGACCACCACTACCGCGTCATCCCTCTGCAATCGCTGAATGAATACATCGATCCCCAGGCTGCCCGGGAGCAAATTACCCCACGATGGACGGTTGGCAGCCAAGGAAATCCCATCCTGAAGACGAAGGCTATCGTGGATATCAACATCGACTTTTCAACGAAGATTGGGCCAATGAAGCCGATTTATGCCTGGTTTGGACACGATGAGCCGAATTACACGTACATGAAAGACGGTCGAAAATTGCTCTCCGAATTGGCCGCCGCCAGTCCGGTGCCCGTATACATCCGCACGCATAACCTGCTAACTTCCGGCGATGGATTGCCTGCCCTTAAGTGGGGATCAACCAATGCCTATACCGAAGACAGTAGGGGCAACCCGGTTTACGACTGGCAGTTGATCGACTCGATTTTTGATGCCTATATCTCCCGGGGCTTGAAACCACTGGTGGAAATCGGATTTATGCCGGAAGCGCTGTCGAGTCATCCCCTGCCCTACCGCCATGAATGGAAACCCGGCAACCAATATGCGAATATTTTCACCGGTTGGGCCTACCCGCCCAAAGACTATGGGAAATGGGCAGAACTAGTCCATCAATGGGTGATCCACTGCGTGGATAAATATGGTCAGACGGAAGTTGAAACCTGGTTATGGGAACTTTGGAATGAGCCCAATATTGGTTACTGGCAAGGGACGGCTGAAGAATACCAAAAACTGTATGATTACACCGCCGATGCGGTCAAACGTGCCTTGCCGGCGGCACGCATTGGTGGCCCGCACAGCACCGGCCCCGGCTGGGACAAGGCTGCCGCTTTTTTGGATGATTTCCTGAACCATGTCGAAAGCGGAACAAATTATGTGACCGGGCAGATCGGCAGTCCCCTGGACTTCATCGCCTTCCATGCCAAAGGAGCCCCGGAATTTATCAATGGACACGTCCGCATGAATATGGGCGCCCAGTTGCGGGACATCGCCCGTGGATTCGAGGTCGTAGCCGCTCATCCCAACCTGAAGCAATTGCCTATCATCCTTGGCGAATCGGATCCGGAAGGATGTGCCGCCTGTTCCATGGACATTTACCCGCACAACGGTTACCGGAATGGCACGATGTATTCGAGTTATACGGCTGCTTCGTTTCCGCGCAAACTGGAGCTGGCCGATCACTACGGAGTCAATCTCTACGGCGCCGTGACCTGGGCGTTTGAGTTTGAAGATCAACCCTGGTTTCACGGCTACCGCGACCTGGCCACCAACGGCATTGACAAACCGGTTTTGAATGTGTTCCGAATGATGGGTCAGTTAGCAGGGAACCGGGTGGAGGTGACCGGCGACCTAGCCTACGATGCGTTGAGGATTCGTGATTCAAGTGTGCGCGGGCCTGTTCCGGATGTTTCTGCTCTCGCTACCATCGATGAGCATCAGGCCGCTGTACTCCTGTGGAATTATCACGATGAGGACCTGCCTGCACCCGAGGCTCCCATCCGGCTTACATTGACCGGCTTACCCAATGGGCGACTCTTGTTAGAGCATTTTCGTATCGATCGGAACCACAGCAATGCATACACCGACTGGCAAGATCTGGGTTCCCCGCAACATCCTACCGGCAAACAAATCGCCGAGCTGGAGAAAGCGGGTCAACTGGAATTGCTGGAGTCTCCCAAATGGATCAATACACCCAATGGTCAGACCGTCATTGAGGTCCATTTGCCCGGACAGGGCGTTTCCCTGCTGAAATTCACCTGGGATTAATCCTCCACTTAATTCAATATGATTTCCCCGTACATTCAACATCCAACATTCAACATTGAGCCCACTCCGGAAATGACGGATAATATTTAAATCCGAAATTTTTCCTTAAAAGCACGGTTAACAAGATAATAATTATAAAAATAACCTTGATATTCTGATACTAACATATATATAAATTCTTACCTGTATGTAAACCCACCCCTGTTTCCCCGCCCAGGAGGGGACTCCCATCGAAATGGGCTTTTCCGGAGTGCCTCCAACATCCAACATTAAACATTCAACATCCAACATTCCCTTAGTGATTCCGGTCGCTTTCACTTCCCTGGTCAATTGCCTAATTTTGCAGCAAGATGAACAACACACGGAACACTTCTTCCAGTTTCTGGTCAATAATGTTGCTGTCCGGGGGCCTGTTTCTGGCATCCTGCGGAGGAACGATTGAACCGTTGCAGGACAATTGGGAACGCGCAATTCCCTACCAGCCTATCCCGCAGGGTTTGGTGTCGATCCGGTCGGCAGATTGTGGGGTCTGCCATCAGGAGATCTACCAGGAGTGGCTGAAGTCAACCCATGCGCATGCCTGGACGGATTTGCAATTTCAATCCGAGATGAAAAAGGAAACCAGCCCTTACCTGTGCATCAACTGCCACATCCCGCTGGAAAATCAGCAGGAATACCTCGTCACCGGACTCCGTGACGGAGACATTTACCGGCCGGTAAAAGTAAAAAACCCTGACTTTGATGCAACCATGCAGCAGGAAGGAATCGGGTGCGCCACCTGTCATGTGCGCGATGGATACATCATTGGCACCCGCGGAATGCCCAATGCCCCTCACCCGGTACAGGTCGATTCGAACTTCCTCAGTGAACGGTTGTGTCTTACCTGTCACAATGCCAACGCCGTGGTCACTCCGGAATTGGTATGCACTTTTCAGACGGGTGATGAATGGCAATCCGGCCCATATGCCGGGACACAAAATTGCATCTCCTGCCACATGGACACCTTATCCCGGCCCTGGATGGCCGGCATGCCCGAACATTTATCCCACCGCCACTGGTTCCCCGGCTCCGGCATACCCAAACGCCGGGGAGAAGAAGCGGTGGGCTTACAAGGCCTTGACGTCTTTCCGTATACCCTGAATGAAAGTTACCCGGCTACCGACTCCATTACCTACCGGCTGCGGCTGGTCAATGCTCATGCCGGCCACCGCTTGCCTACCGGTGATCCGGAACGGTATTACCTCATCGACCTTACCTGGCTGAGCGCGGACAGCAGAGACACGTTATCGCACCGCCGGTTCCGGATCGGTGAAGTCTGGGAATGGTATCCGGAAGCCAAAAAAATCAGCGACAACAACCTGGATCCCCTGGAATCCCGCCATTACACCGCATCCTTCATGCCCTCTGGCGCGGGCGAATACATCCTCCGGGCTCAGGTCACCAAACACCGCATGACCGCGGAGACCGCTGCCTACCACCACTTGACGGAGGAATACCCGACCTACATCACGATCTTTGATGAAGTCCAACGGATACGGATCAAATAAGTCAACCTTGCTGATCAATTGTTGAAAATCAGGTATTTTAAAGCATGGACGCGTAGCAATGCTCTAACCTTAACCACATGCAATGACCATCCTCTACACCAAACTGGCTTACCTTTACCATGAGATGTATCAAAATCTGTTTGATTATCAAAAAGATTTTGAATGCTATCATCAACGATTACAGCAATATGGTTGCCGTTCCATTTTGGAAATCGGTTGTGGCAGTGGAAATCTGGCGGCCTATTTTGTGGCGAACGGATATGCTTACCAGGGTCTGGATGCATCGCCGGACATGCTGGAGATTGCCCGGGAGATTGAACCGGCAGCAACGTATATTTTAGGGGATATGCGGTCTTTGGAAATGGCGGATGAATTTGATGCCATCCTGATTACCGGGCGAAGTTTTAGCTACCTGAACACCAATTGGGACGTCCTGAATACGCTGAAGGGAATCAACCGTGCCCTGCATCCGGAAGGTCTGCTGTGTTTTGATAATTTTAATGCAGATAAAATCATCCATCCGGAGCCCAAGGTATTTGAGCAAACATCGTCATTTAAGGGTAAAACATTTCAACGCATCAGTTCAAAAACCTTAAACCTGGATCACGGCTGGACAGAAAACTGGACGGCCAAATACCTTGTCAGCGAAGAAGGCAAACCCACCCAGGAATTTGATGACATCTCCATACTTCGGTCGTTTACCAAAGATGAATTGACCATTTTCCTCCGGCTGGCCGGTTTTGGGATGGAGGAATGGATTGATCAGGAATCCATTTTTTTGACCGTTGCGAAAAAAATCAACGATCTCTAACGGGAAATCTTCATTAATCAACGATCAAAAATCATGAATGTATCAACAATAAATCAACGTGATTTAAACGGTTTGATAAGCCTGGTCCTGCAACTCTGGCCACCTAGCAGCTACGAAGAAGAATTTCAACACTACGCGGAGGTTCTTGCAAAAAAAGAAGAACAGGTTTTTGTGGCAAATGCATCTAACCGGATCATTGGATTCATCCATTTGGCCTTACGCACCGATTACGTGGAAGGAACCACGACGTCGCCCGTAGCGTACCTGGAGGGCATTTATGTGGAACCATCACACCGGCAAGCCGGTGTCGCCCGCCAACTGCTCCTGGCCGGCGAAAAATGGGGACGGGAAATGGGCTGCCGCGAAATGGGCTCCGACGCTGAGCTGGAGAACCACCTCAGCATCGAATTCCATCATGCTGCCGGATTTGAGGAAGCTAATCGGGTCGTTTGTTTCCGGAAGTCTCTGATCACTGATCATTAAAGTTGGCATTGCTTATTTTCAATCGGCATACTCAAGACGGTCTGTCTACCGAATACAGAATGCCTTTTGGTGAATTAACCGGCTATTCCCTGCACTGGAAAATTTAACGCCAATGCATTCATTTCCGGTGATTAAAAAAACATTGCGGAGGCCTTACCGGTCATACAATGTTTATAATTGACCAGATTATGGAATGACATAAAAATTAGGTACGAATTAATTTTGATCGACTTAACAATCCATTGCGGCTCCATTCACTATCTTATTATTCATATATTCATTAGGCCAGATAGATGGTTCGCTTCTAGCTATTTTTTAATAGAGGATAAATACAGGATGATGTTTTATACCAACTTAAACTTATTTTCAGGAATTCTCTTGGTTACTTCCTTATTTTCTTTCAATAATTCTAACGAAATGGGGAGGTTTTCGGCGCTAGTTTCCGGGTTTTGTTCTGATTTGAATAACCATTCGCTGACCGATACGACCTACGATGTGTCCGGAACCATCATTCCGGAGGGACCTCCAACATCCCCACCTTCCCGAATTGATGCCGGAACCGATTGTATTGTGGATCTTGTACAGCTATACCAAATAACCGGGTCTTTAACGGGAAAAATGAAATTGGATTACCGGATCATTGTACATGGACCTTGTGGTTCTCCAGCTGGCACCTACAATGAAGAATGGATTGCCTTTGGAGATTTTTCTGGATTCCATGGCGAAAAATCAGTGACTTCGCGATTGTCCTACACGGCCACTGTAACTCATCAAGGGATGGTAAACGGCACCATTACCCTTGGCCAAGGAATGTCAGGTACTTTAACCATTCGCGGTCAATTCAACGAAGGAAAACTTGCTTACCAGGGGACCATCCGGTAGCTATTGATTCGTAACCCTTATTAAACGCAACAACCTGATAATATGACAAAGTGGCTCAACATTTTTTCTACATTTATTGGATAGATTCCATCTTCAAATATAGACCACACTCAATTTCAATCGGATCAATTGCCAAGCGGTTACTGAAATTTACATGATAATCCATCGATTATTTGAATGATGCATTAGATCACAATTGTTTTTAAATGTGTAAATAGGATTAATTAGATACATTTACTTATGTCCAGACCCGATAAATTCCCCTCCAAAGTCACCATCCACATGGTTTCCAGCCTCGATGGTTATGCCGCTTCCCGGGACAATAACGTGGAATGGATGAATACCAAAGACCGCTACGAACAAGGAATCATCCTCACCGCAGAAGAAATTAATGCCTACCTCGCTTCCATCGACTGTTACATCATGGGCGCAAAGACCTATGAACACGCCCTGGAACTGGGCTGGCCCTATGGCGATACGCCCGTCCAGGTGGTCACCCGGCAACCTCGATCTTCCGGAAAAGATAGTGTCAGCTTTCACTCCGGGGATCTGACCGAATGGGTTAACCAGGTCTTGAAGACGCGGTATCGCAACATCTGGTTGGTCGGCGGACCGGATCTGGTTCGTCAGTTCATCCGGTTGAATCTGGCTGACGAGATCATTTATACCATTGTTCCGGTCCTGATCGGAGGAGGTTATCCTTTCTTTGATGCCATCGCCAAAGTCCAGCCCCTGCATTTGAAAGACCAGCGGGCTTATGCCAACGGAATGGTTGAACTGACTTACGAAATCCTGAAAACCGACGGATTACCTTGAATCGCTTTGCTTTCTCCACCTTTCTGACCTCCAACACCGATCTCGATCAGGAATTGATCGATGGACTGGTTGGTCAGTGCACCCGGCGCGAGGTAACCAGAGGGGCCTACTTGCTCCGGGAAGGGGAAACTTGCGAGCATTCCTTTTTTGTAGAGAAGGGATTATTGAAACAGTTCGCCATCGACCACCAGGGCAAGGAACACATTCTCCAGTTCGCTCCGGAGAACTGGATCGTCTCCGACCGGGCCAGCGCCTATTTTCACCAGCCCTCTGAATACTACATCCAGGCGCTTGAAGACACCCAAGTCATGCTGGTGGACGAAGCATTTATCCTGCAACTGGCCCGGAACAACGCTTCATTCCTGGAATTTAACCACCGGCTATTGCACAATCACATCCGTCATCTGCAACAACGGATCCTGCAACTGCAGAGTGCAACCGCCAGTGAACGCTACCAGCATTTCGTGAAAATTTATCCCGATTTGTTGTTGCGCATTCCGCAAGTGTTGATTGCCTCTTACCTGGGCATCACGCCCGAAAGCCTGAGCCGGGTGCGCCGCGACCTGGCGGAACAAAACCGGACGATCTTATCATAGATCAATGCGAACCACTCCATGGCAAGCCTACCTTTGCATAAAAAAAAGGAGTTCTTATGACAACCAGAAGCGTAGAAGCAATCATCCGGCCCGGTGCACCCCATTATGTGGGTGATGGATTTCGTGTCCATAATTTCATCCCCGGCAACCAGGGCGCCAACATGCAGCGGATGAACCCCTTCATCATGCTGGATTACAATTCAAAATACCATTTTACCGGCACCGAGAAGCCCCGGGGTGTGGGTGTTCATCCCCACCGCGGATTCGAAACGGTGACCATTGCCTACCAGGGCAAGGTGGCACATCACGACAGTGGTGGCGGTGGTGGTGTGATCGCGCAGGGGGATGTCCAGTGGATGACCGCTGCCAGCGGGGTCCTGCACAAAGAATACCATGAAGAGGCATGGGCCCGGGAAGGAGGTATTTTCCAGATGGTTCAACTGTGGGTGAATTTACCGGCCAAGGACAAAATGAGTCCTCCCAAGTACCAGGCCATCAAGAATGAGACCATTCCTCAGGTCGATCTGGACACCGCAGGCAGTACGGTTAAGGTGATTGCCGGCAATTACCAGGGCACCCAGGGTGCCGCTTCGACCTTTACACCGGTCCATTTGTTCAACGCCAGGTTGAAATCAGGAGCAAGAGCCGACTTCTCTTTCCCGGCAGCGTACCATACCGCCCTGCTGGTCATCGAAGGGGCGATTACGGTGAATGGAAAACATGAGGCGCCCACCGATCACTTTGTCTTGATGGGTAATGACGGAGAAGCATTTTCGATCGAAGCCAGTGAAGACGCATTGGTTCTGGTCATGAGCGGAGAGCCCATCCACGAACCCATCGCCGCACACGGACCTTTCGTGATGAACACAAGGCAAGAACTGATTGAAGCCTTTGATGATTTCAACCAGGGTAAATTCGGTTATCTCGAGGATTAATGCATTAAAAACTGAATCAAAATGGCCCGTTCTGTTGTGATCCAGAGCGGGCCATTTTATTGAAGGTTAATGATCGCCTGATCGCACCAAAAAGGGGATTAATGGCATCTTTAAGTCAATTGGGTTAACTTCAGGATGTATTTCCTATTAATCTCACCAGGATTCAAACAGTACTACTTCTGGTGATCTTAATACCTAATCCCTCTGCTTATGAAAAGCCGTATTTACGCCATCCTCGTTCTGTTATTGCTGAATACTCATCTCCGAGGTCAAGCTGAAATTTCTTCTTCGTGGTATCAGGATTACTTTAATGATCTTGGGCAATGGGAACTCACACTGACCCAGGACCACGCCATCCTGGATGCCGATTATTGGGAATATGCTTCCAGCCTGGATTCCACCAATAAGTTATCAATAACCCTGGTCCGCACTGATACGGTTTGTTATTTTAATGCAGAAGGCCAGTACATTTGTGCGTTAAAACCTCGCTCTTCATCCCTTGATCTACGGTCCAACGACCAGGGCTTTCAATTCATCCGGGATGGCATTCCTGCCGGAACACTCTTTACTGCTGACCATAAACCAATGTATCAGCCGACGCAGGACATTCCGGACACCAAGCCAGGTATGGCTAAACTGAAAGGTCGAGTCCTTGCTACAGACGAAAATGGTCTGGAAGAAGTCTATTCCATTCGGGTTTCTTACCAAAACTATCTTTGGCAATCACAGGTCTCTGTGGAGGCATTTCTGGACGCACATGGGAATTTCTCCATAGAGGTCCCACTAGTCGGGTTTTTGGATCTTTACTTTTTTTGTGGAGACACGGCAACTACCCTATTTCTGGCCCCTGGTGAAAAGTTATTTCTGGATATCAAGGATTATGACCCGACCACGTGGCAATTTATGGGTTCAACGGCTGATGCGTGCCGCGATTTTCAATATTTTGATCGATACGGCGTACCAAGTCAATATTATTGGCCGGCGTATGAGGACTATCTCACCCAGGACATTACTTCCCATCAGAATGGACGGAAAGCCATTATGGAACATTATGTAAATGGATTAGAAATCTATGCTGAGAATCATTTGGTATCGCCTGCTTTTCGAACTTGGCTACCCATCCACCACAAAGTCTGGTATTACGAGGACCTGGTTCGATACTCCTGGGTACCCCGAGCTATGCAAGGAAAATCCGTGTACTGGGAAACAGATGACCCCTATTACGATCACTTCCTGGGACTCTTCGACTTTACCGATTCATCTTATCAAATATCCAGCTCGTATTGTTTGTTCATCCGTGAACTAGCTATGTTTTATTTTCAGAAATTCGGCAAAGAAGTTGATTTCGCATTAGATGTACCCTACTGGAAAATGGTCCTCCAACAGGAAACCGAAGACTCTCTTCGTTCAGTCATTTATGATTTGATTAATAATTTGCAAAATCCGCCGGAATCCGTCATCTACTGGAATACACTCTGGCAAAAATACGCCTCTGAGATCCATAAACAATACGGCAGTAAAAACAGCACGGTTACCCTGGATTCGATGGCTGCTTATTTTATTAGACAAGAAGCTTTATCACATAATGAACAAAATCAAATTGCCGATGCAAAAGATTTTATAAAAAAACAAAATACCATTGGATCACCCATACGACGCAAATATTTACCCTTGGTATCTTTGCGATTCTATCAAAAAGAAGTATCGATTTTAGATGGACTTGGAGAAAAGGAAAAGTTCTTGGGTACGCTGCTTTATGGAAATGCATTTGCAATGGCTGTCGAATCCGCAAATATCCCCCTTGCACAAATATTTCTGGACACCTTAAATCAGAGGACCACTGATCCGGCTAAAAGGCAATTGTACCAGTATCATCTTGAAAACCTTATTGAAAAATCTGAACAACCTCTCCCGGCCTATGCCGACCTCAATGACCTGAAAGAAGGATCCCCGGAGGCATTCATTCAATCCCTAACGAACAAACATCCCGGTCAATACCTCTATCTCGATGTTTGGGCAACCTGGTGCGCTCCCTGTCGGGGTGAAATGCGCTTCGCAGCTGAAACCAAAAAATACCTGAAGAATTACCCCCTCACTTTCGTCTACTTGTGTATGTCGGGAGAAAAGACGGCCATGGAAAGTCTTATCAAGCAATACCAACTTTCCGGGGATCACTATTACCTGGAAGATCCCCTGGCGCGGAAATTATCTACCCTGCTCCAAGCCCGGGGTTATCCCACCTATCTGATCATCAACCCGGATGGACAGATCATCAACTGGAATGCTCCCCGCCCCAGTGATAAAGAATCGCTGCAAGCAGTCCTGGAAGACGCCGGGCGCCATTGAATCGGTACTCACAGTTGATATGTTCTCCCACTGCAGGCTACTCCGACCTGGATGTCCGTATGGTTGTCCATGGTAAGAGCCAAGGCATCCAGGTAGGCATCGTTGTGTTCCGGGTCATGATGAAACAGCAACGTCTTTTTAGCCCGGCCGATCCGGGCCACGCGGCATGCATGCTCAAACGAACTGTGCCCCCAGCCGACGCGTTGACGGTACTCTTCCTCGGAATATTGAGCGTCATGGATTAACAGGTCGGTATCCAGGATCAGATTGTATCCCGACAGCCACGGATTGGCCGGCAAGGTATCCTGGCCGAGGAATGGTTCATGATCCGGCAAGTAGGTAAGGACCCTCTGTCCGGCGGCCACGCGAAATCCCAGGGTAGGGCCCGGATGGACCACAAATTCGGTTGAAACAGCAAAGGCTCCGATCGAGAATTGGCCCTGTTTCATCTCATGCAAGACCATCTTGCAGGAAATATCACGCAGTGGCAATGGGAAAAAGGGCGGCGACAAGTACCGGTTGATGCGCTCACGCAGGGGAGCATCCCGACTGTATGGCCCCCAGATATGCACCTCATTATTGGGATCGAACAGGGGCCTGAAGAAACCCAATCCCAGAATGTGGTCCATGTGCAGGTGGGTTAACAGGATATGGATGGGTTGGCCCGCACGAATACGTTCGGTATTAACATTCAGTATCCCGGTACCGGCATCGAGAATGATCCGCTCTTCACCTGCCAATACTTCAACACAGGGAGTAAGTCCTCCGTATTTCAGGGTATCCGCCTGGGAAGTGGGATACGATCCACGGGCTCCATGCACCAGTACCTTCATACGCCCTGGGGATGGGTCCAGAAGATCGCCAGCGCTCCGGAAAAGGAATTCGATCGCCCGATGATCGGTACGGAGGTCACAGAAATATTATGAAGGTGTCCGTCCAGCCCATTGATCCAGAACGAACCATGAGCGGCTTTCTGCGTGGTTAGCGTTTCCACCAGGGGTAGTCTTTCCGGGGCCAGTTCCGCTCCCTGATCGTCACAGGGTTTGAAAATGGTCGACCATTCTTCGACCTGCATTACTCCGGTGTCCTCAAACCGCCGGCCGAGGATAGCCTCCGCGGGATGATTGTAGAACAACAAAGTCCCATCGGGGTCTACAATAAAAACAGGAGTATCCAAACAATCGGCCAGTTGTCTGCTTAAGATGATTTCGACACCATATCCGTTCATTGTAAATTCTTGTTGGATAACCAATTCCTTTTGTCCTGCTAGCTCCTGGCGCAACACGCAGATTCTGATTTACCTCCGGCAGCTACAGCGGGACATTACTACTCTCAGTTTAAGATACTGAATTTATGCGATGTAGACCGGAATAATTCTCTTTTACCGCTTGCTGGCCCTGGATTGGAATGGAAGCCTGACCGGTACCTTCAGTCACTTCCTGTACTCGATCCGGGATCTCCCCGGTGAACGTAATCATTGTAGCAAAATCCTATTACCCTCCCGGAATACCACCCGGCGTCCTTAGATGATCCTTGAGGCCAGGGTATTACCCACGCCATTCGAGTGCACCGTTGCGGAGTCAAATTAGTGGAATGGATGATGAATCACATCTTTCGGGTCGGCTCTAAAGGTAATCATACGGCCGTACGTAACGAGGTATAACAAACCCTAAGTGTACGACAACGAGGCATTCCCAAGCCTCCTTCGATTCA
>JAGQXC010000009.1 GCA_020436785.1 Saprospiraceae bacterium
AAACAGCTCTTCAAACTGATCGAAAATCAGGTAAATGGGTTTCAGGTAATGCTTATGCAATGAACGCAACGCTTTGATTACCGGACTCAACCCTTCCGTTTCCTCTATTCCAGTGGTCGCGCGCACCACCTTCCGGTGTTTTTGCAGCCGTTCCAACAGCGTACCCTGAGAGGTTTTCTTACCCGAATCCAGTTTCTTCAGACCCTGCAACAACGATTGATTGATCTCATCATTGCGCCGGATATAAACGTCAAACCAATCGGAACTCTGAAACCGGTTGGCCAGACCGCATTGGATCAGGCTGGTCTTACCGGTACCCGATTGACCATATACCAGGGTCAGATTGGTTTGGTGGGCCATCTCATACAGCGTTTCTATCTCCTCCTCCCTGCCAAAAAAGATGGCACGATCCGCTTTGTTGTAGGCATCCAAAAACTTGAAGGGAGAAGTGCTGCTCATGATGGAACCACTGCTTTTATTTGCGTTTCATAAACCGCGAAGCCGGACGCTCGACGGTTTTGGGTGATTTCGGTTGATAATCCACCCCCAGCAGGATGGCCTTAAACTTGGTAAACTCTTCCTTGATGTAATCGTATTGGTCACTGTCAACCAATAGTTTTTTATCCAGCCGGTTATTCAAAAATTCGAAATAATAGGCATCCCCATGCTCATAAGCATAGAGGTACAACTTTGAACTGTAGTCTTTATTCAATGCATTCTGATCGATGATAAACGGCGACAAACTCAGGTAATCTTTTATTTCATTGTTTTCCGTTTTTAGAAAAAGGACCGATTTATTGTCGGTAAAATTGGTAAATACCACACCTATTTCGGAAATCCCGGTACTTGCCACCGTGAGCGCTTTATTGAGCAATATTTGACTATGGCGGTAGGTCGCATCCTCATGCCGTCTTTTTATTATCTCAATATTTTTAATGGTGCTCAATTTATATTTTACCAGGAAAGCAAAAGACTTTAGAATAATGCCGAGATGCTCTTCCGCCTCCAAACAAAGTCCTTCGATGTCTTCAGCCTGAATAGTGTGGTCCAGAATATCCTGATGGAGGCTATCCATAAATACGTAGGAAGGAAATAATTCCGTGTTTTGATCCTCTTCGATACGCACCTTTTTTAGTTCGTCAATAAAATACTTGATGTCCCATTCGTCAAATAGATCCGTAAGCATCCGGATAAGCTTCACGTAATCAAAAGATTCATAATTATTGTCCCTCAATGCAAAGAAACTATTGAATTCCACGATGTAGTCATCACTGATGTGAAGTTCCGGGTGGCGGTATTTCTCATCCCACAATTGAGACAACAGGATGAAACTGACAAATTGCATCGATGTCCGATAGGTAAGTACGATCTGCTCCAGTCGCGCCAAGCTGAAAATTTCCATTTCATCCGGCTCGGAAATGTCGTTGCTTCGGGTGAACAGTTTGCGCAGTTGTTCTCCGATGGGTGTGGGAAAACAATCGATGATCTCCCGTTTAATGGAAGGAATGTCCAGTTCTTCTTTGCTGAGTTCATGGTCCAGGTCCGGATTGAATTCCGCAATCTGTTCACAGATCACGTCGATTAATATGTCGTTGACGTCAACTTGTGTTTCATACTCTACCCGGCTACCCATGGCACTACGCCGGCTGCTTTTTGGAAGGGACCAGTCCAGGATCTGATCATTACCAGCAGACAGGTACAATCCCCAGGCCAGTTCGGCCGGCAGGTTCCTGGCAGATGCATCACGATGGAGGTGTAATTCGCCCATGTCCTCGTATTTGGCTGCAAGAAAGGAAGAGGCGATGTCGAAGGCTTTCTGAATATTGGTATAGCTAGCCAGGGCATGATAGAATTGTTCGGCAAATTCGATTGCCTGCTTATCGGCAACATCCGTCGATGTTGCCAGCACGGCTTTCACTCCATGTTTGAACAGACTTTCGACCAACTTTCGGTCGGCGTTGCCACTCAAAAACACCAATTGAAGGGAATTGACCGAACCCAATAGAGTACTAAGTTCGTCCGCACCGGGAGATTGTACTGCGCCTCCGCCCAGAGAGGTCCCGCCACGATGACTGCTAAACTGAAACAAGGCCAAATGATCCTGGTAATTCCGGATCATTTCCATCATATCTGGCAGACCCGGATCCGATTCGGAGATCAAACGGATCAGATTTTTATCGTCGTGCCTTCTCAGGGTACGCATAATGTTCTTTCGTTCCCGATTGATCAGGGGCAGATACGGATCACGATCATTGGCAAAAGTCAATAAAATGACTGGAGATTCCATGGAACTGGTTTTCCGGACAGCTATACCCGCCAATATACCAATTAGGTGGCAACAAACAGCGGATGCATGGTCATGTTTATTGCGCTCTTGCCGAAGCTTATTCAGCCGGTGGCCGCTTCTTCAGCGTTTATTCAACCGGAAGACAGCGTGTCACCCACCCTTCCTGGCAACACATTTCACTAATTCCCGTCCTTTGCTTCTTTTTTCTCCTCACGTCGGGCCTTACGAAGGTCAGAGCGTGACATGACGGTAAATCGCTTGCGGCCAATTTCCCGGCCTTTACTGTTAAATACCCGGCTGATGTATGGGCCCGCCTCATTAAATGTCTTCTTGAGGACCAGTTCCTGGGCCGGATTGATATCCGTCACCTGTATATTATCCGCCATCAGTGAACGCTCATTCTCCGGGTTGTACCATTTTATCTGCAGATTCTCCGTTTGGGGAGTTTTCACCCGTAGGACCATAAAAAGGGTTTCGTTCCTGGGGACCAGGCTGTCCGTTATTTCGACCAGCGATTTATCTTCATGCTGTGTCATCAGTTTTATCGGTTCGTTTAAGCTCGCATACGAAATCGTTTGCGCCGACGCGGGCTTGGGTGCGGGTTCGGACAACTGGTGGAACGCTTGTTGCACCTTTTGCAATTCGTCGCCCGACAATCTTCCGGATTGGACCTTTTCCACCAACCCGGCAGTAATTTCATCGATTGAATTCAGAATATCCCGGATTGAATCCCGGGCATCCGATGCCTGCAACCCTTGTTCTTCGGCGATCAATCGCAATGAATCCGCCTCCAGTTGCCGGGCCTTGGCGAGGATCCCTGCTTGTTCGGCTTTTCGCTGATTGGTAATTGCGAAAATGGTAGCAGCAAGTGCTCCCAGGATTAAGATGGTCATCACTCCGATCAAGACCCGCTGTTTCCGGGTGGTCAGTTTTTCCTGCTCCAGCGCCTGTTCTTTAGCCATTCGCTCTTGTTCAACCCGGGCCACCTCAATGTTGTGGGACCTGCTGGCCTCGATGAATGATGTCATCGCGGGATCCAACGACAAACTGCCGGCTACCTGCAGAATGGATTCCAGTTGTTTTTCATTGAGATGCTGACCTGACTTTTGATATTCGATAAAACTGTTGTGCAAACGGCTGATGACTTCGCGCTTCAGCCGCAGATCGGAGGATCTTCTTTTATCAATTTCTTCAGCCAGGCTGTCATGAGCAAGTTCGATGCTTTCGTTCTCAATGCGGATGATGCGATTCCGTTCCAGTCCTTCCAGAATACGGGTCAGTGTTTCCGGCGCCAACGTGGGAAAAAAGAGACCGGACTCCCTGGCAAGAATCATCAGATCCTGGTCACGCCGGTACTGGACTGGACGTTTGGTCTTTTCATCGGTGACAAATCCATCCATCACGGCATTGATGGTTTCCTTCTTCAAATCGAGCTCACCAGCCAGTCGGGTTTCTACCTCCGCGAGAAATCGACCCAGCACATCATCGATGGGTCCCAACGCATCAATGTCCTTGCCGGTGACAGACACGGTTGGATAACCAGATCCAGAGTTACCTGCCTCTGCGTGGACGGAACGGTAAAGCATATCCAGGTAAACCTGTAAATAAGGCAGGGCAATCCCCGATTTTCGATGACTGATGTTGTCCAGCAACAAACCAATCAATTGATCTTTCTGGCGGTCCGGCTTCAAGTGAATATTAAATGCCGCAAAAGAATCGCTGATGACTTGTTTTACCTTATCCAGGCTCATCGGTTCTACCCGCAATCTTTTTTTAAACAGGATGGGTACGACTTTTTCAAAATCATACAGTTGCGCGATGGCTTCTTCCCGCATGATGATGATGAACCGGCAAAATGGAGCCTCCTCAAGGATCTCCTCCACCGTATGGTAAAAGGTCGTTCTTTCCTTGTCATCGCCGAGAATATAGAGCTCTTCAAATTGGTCAAATATTAGATACACCGGCTTCAGAAACTGCGTATGCAGCGCTTGTAATCCATGGATAACCGGGTTGTCCGACTTTTCCTTCCGGATATCAACCGGCTGCGCAACCGGATGGCTGGTCTTTCTTTTCAGCCGCTCCTTGAGGATGTCCAACGGGCTCTCGACCACCACATTGGCTCTCTCGATGGTTTCCTGTAAGGTCCGGTTAATGTCATCGCCCCGACGCAGATAGAGGTGGAACCAGTCCGATGGCATAAAGCGATTGACCAGTCCACAACGAACCAGGCTGGTCTTGCCGGTACCGGATTGACCATACAACAGGGTCAACCTGGATTGATGGACCAGATCGTACAGGCGTTCTATTTCCTCTTCCCGGCCGAAAAAAACCGAACGGTCATTTTCCTGAAAGGCGTCCAGAAATTTGAAAGGGGATGATTTTTCCATGTTTGCTTACCTCTGGCGTTTTTTCATAAATCGGGATGTTCCTGCACGAGGTTTAGCTCCGGTCTCGACCTTCCTCTCCATTCCCAGTATGATCGCTCTGAATGTTTCAAATTCATCCCAGATCAGGTGATAATGATTGGCATCAATGCGTAACAATTTATCTACCGGATTATTCAAATATTGGTAGTGCAGGACGCCCGCCTCCTGGTAAGCGAAGAAATAAATTTTTGAACTCAATTCCCCATCCAGTACATTCTGATCAATGATGAAGGGAGACATACTTAAATAATCGGTTATTTCGTCATTTTCCGTTTTTAGAAAAAGGACCGATTTACTATCGGAATAATTATTGAACACCGTCCCTACTTCCGAAATTCCTGCATGGGAAGTCGTCAGTGCTTTGCTCAACATGATCTGGTGATGCTTGAATTTTGCCGTCTGATTCCGGCGCTTAATAATTTCGATATTGGTGATGGTCGATAATTTATATTTAACCAGAAAAGCAAATGCCTTTAATATGATTGCCAGATGTTGTTCGCCATCCAGGCAATATTCCTCTATTTTATCTTCTTCCAGGTCATTGTTCAGAATTTGTTGATGTACTGTATTCATGAAATGGTGAGCGGCATACAATTCGGGATCATTTTCCGCAGCTATGCGCACCCCGGTCAATTCTTCCATATAACCTTCAATCCGGTATTCATCAAAAATCTCCATCACGTTCAGGATCAGTTTGACGTGATTGAAGGACTGCCAATTCTCCTTATTCAGATTAAAAAAAGCATTAAATTCAACAATGTGATCATCGGAGATTTTAATGCCGGGATTTTTAATCATCTCATCCCATAATTGGGACAATACAATGAAGCTGACAAATTCCAGGGTTTTCCGGTAACAGGCAATCAACTGCTTCAACCGGGTCAGCGAAAGCTTTTCCATTTCATCGCGCTGTCCGGGATCGTTGTTTCGGGTAAACAGTTTACGCACCTGTTCACCAATGGGAATGGGAAAGCTGTCGATGATCTCCCTCTTAATGCTGGGGATGTCCAGCGGGTCCTTATTCAACTCGAAGTCCAGGGGAGGATGGTACCCGGCCAGTGGCTCGCACAAAATTTCAATCAACGCGAGGTTGACCTCCACGACATCCTGGTAATCATACCGGTTCCGTACCACGGTATTTGCCGGCGTACTATGCGCAATGCTCCACTGCAGCGCTTCGTCCGCACCAGGACGGATGTACAATCCCCAGGGAATATCTGCTTCAACCGATTCTCCCCATACCGCCAAACCAAAATCCTGGGTAAAACCGGTCTGGGCCTGTTCAAGGACATAGGACCGGGCTGTCTCAAAGGATCGTTTGATGTTGCTGTGGCTGCTTAATGCGAGGTAAAACTGTTCGGCAAATTCGGTGGCCAGGCGATCGTCAATTTTGACCGAAGTCGCGATGACGGCCTTAACTCCGTATTCAAACAGCTGGGACACCTGGTCTTTTGTGGCACAACCATTCAAAAAGACCAATTGCAGGTTTTCCTGGGCGCCAAGTAACTGGGCCAATCCCCGGGACCGGGCTTTTTCAGAACCCAATTCATCGGTTTCAAGCAGCAGGTGAGTGCCTGCGGCATGTCCTCCGTAATGAAAAATGACAACCTGATCCCGGTAGTGATTGAAATGATCAAAGAGGTCTTCCAGGGTGGTGCTGGGTTCCGCAACGACACGAATAACCTGGCGGTCATGATGGCGGCGAAGGGTGCGGATGATGTTTTTCCGTTCCCGCTGGATCATCGACAAATACTGATCCTGATCGTTGGCGAAGGCGAGAAATATGACCGGTGGCGACTTCATTGTATTGCTTTCATGGACCTGAATGAATTCAAAATGCCTGGTTTAAGCCAAGATACTCCTTATTTCCCATTGGAAATGGGCGTGTCAAACAGATTAGAAGTGCATAAGGGTACTGACCTCCATCGACTAAAACCGGAAATCCGAATGGCTACTCCTTATCTAACGCCAGGATCGTCTGCAACAACACATTGGCTCCATTGGCCATATCCTCCGGCTTGGTGTACTCATCCGGAGAGTGGCTGATGCCTTTTACGCTGGGCACAAAGATCATCCCTACCGGTGCAATGGTGGCCATCTCCTGGGAATCATGACCGGCGCCGCTGGGCATTACCTGGTAGGATAAATCCAGTTTTTCCGCCGATTGGATGATCAGATCCTGGATGCTTTTATTGGTGAGTGCTGGCGTCGTGCCAATGATTTTATTAAATGAAATGGTCACTCCGGAGGTTTTGGCAATTTCCGCTGCCCGGCCTTCGATTTCATGGAACAACATCATGATCTTATCGGCGTCCAGGTCACGGATTTCCAGACTGGTAATCACCTTCCCGGGGATGACATTGTAGGCACCTGGCTGGACCGATAGCTTGCCGACAGTACCTACCTGCCTGCCTTCATGACTGGTGATCACTTCATTGACGGCCTGGATGTATTTGGCAGCTGCGAGTAAAGCATCGTGACGCAAATTCATTGGGGTGGTTCCGGCATGATTGGCCATGCCTTCGATGGTTACTTCCCAATCCACGATACCGACTATCCCGCTGACCACCCCGATCTGGATGTGGTCCTGGTCCAGGAAAGCACCCTGCTCGATGTGCAATTCAAGAAATGCGGCCAGGTCACCTTTCTGGCGGACAGCATCCCGGAGGTGGTCCGGATCCCCGCCGATGGCTTTGATGCCATCATAGAGCGTGAGGCCACTTTGACTGACGGTCTTTAAATCCTCTTCGCTCAGGTGGCCGGCCATAAAACTGCTGCCATAGGTTCCTCCCTCTTCATTGGAAAAGATCAGTATTTCCAATGGATGATCGGTCAGGATCTGATTTTCTTTCAGTACATCCATCACCTCCAGTGCCGAAATGGAACCAACACATCCGTCGTAATTACCACCGTCCGGCACCATGTCGATGTGGGAGCCAAAGGCGATCGGCTTCAGGTTGGGATTTTTGCCTTTCCGCATACCGATTAGGTTCCCGGCCGCATCGATTGACACCTCCAGACCGGCCTGGCGCATCTGCTTCATGTACCAGGCTCTGCCGGCGATGTCTCCGGGCGTATAGGCTACCCGATATCCATGACCGGTGGAGTCGCGGCCAAATTGAGCCAGCTCATGAATTCGGCGTTCGAGGCGATCTTGATTCACTTGCAGTGAAATTGTCTTGTTTTGAGCCAATGATCGATTGAATCCCATGGCCAAAACAAAAATGACAACCATTCGTATTGGATTCGACCTAAGCATGTATTCGTATTTTCCTGACTCCTAAGATATATGATTTGGATGATCTGAGGCAGATTCGGAAGAATGACCCATTGTATTCGAGAGCAACGTCCCGATAAATACATAACCTAATATGGAATAAATTAATGGGTCGGCGAGTATGAGTCTTTAACCAGTTTATCTGTCGGACCGAAATAATGATCCAGCCAGTTCAGTGTTGCTTTCATGACCTCAATACGGGGTGTCAGATGCCCGGAATCGTAAATGTTGATCTTCTTATCCCTGGCCGGAGTTCCCAGTAAATCGTACATGGGTAATTGGGCGGACTCCACCGGGAAATACATATCGTGTTTGCCATTGACCATCAGCACCGGCTGGGTAATCCGGGGCAGAAAATTAATCTGATCCACTTCTGGAAATGTCTTGGTCATGGCCATGCCGCCCACATTCAGCATGACCACTTTGATCCTCTTCTCTACCGCTGGTAAAATGCCTCCTACAAATCCTCCCCAACTGATCCCATAGAATGCCAGCTTATCTGTATCGATATCCGGCCTGTTCTCGAGATAATCGATGGTCCGGCCCAAATCTTTCCGCCACATGATCACGTGATCCTTGTAAAAGACGGTCTCCTGAGGTAAACGGGAATTCAGCTTATCACGCCGGTTGTACGTGCTTTTAAAGATCGGCTCCACGTATGCTTTGCCGCTTTTAAGAAAAAAATCGTACCATCCAATGTAACTGTCCACATTATACTCGGAAGTGTATAGAGCATTGGAACCGGGAAATAACAGGATGGTCTGATAGGGAGGCTTAAATTTTTTGGGTAAATAAAGATAAGCCTCCATGCGCTCATCACCATATCCGGCATCAAATGAAACCTTTTCAATGGTCCAGAATTCCCGGTCATAGCTGGCTTCAACCCGGGCATTCAATGGATCTTTATCGTAGGCAAACTGGGTCAGGTAAATGGAGAAGGTGGTATTGTCGACCGGTTTTTCTTTGCGGTAATCCCGATAATCACTGTGTATGGGTTGATTCAATCCAAAGCGGTCCGGGTCTTCCTGCAATTCTTGTACACAGCGGAACCCGTTGGATGCACTCCGGTCCATGGCATTCTGGGTGTAACTGTCATTGAAAGCGTAGGATGGATCATTCCACCCACCTCCCAGGACAAATCGTTGATCATTGCTGCCGGAGGCATTAGAGCACCATTCACGGGCATTACCGGCCATGTCGTACAATCCGAAGGTACTGTAGCCGGGAAGCGATCCCACTTCGACCGTCGATACGCCATTGAAATTACTCAGCGGCACCATGAACTCCGTTCGGGCAGTAGCGGCCGTCCGGGACCACTCATAGATGGTGGGCAATTTTTTATGGACATACGTCGCATAGGCAGCCGCTTCATACCAGGACACTCCGGTGACCGGATGATTTTCCAGGCCTGCCGGATAGATCCCGCCTTCCCAGCCGGCGGGTCCCGGTCTCCCAGTGCGATCGACAAATAGTTTTGCGGCTTCGTCGATGACCATCTCTTTTCCATCCA
>JAGQXC010000143.1 GCA_020436785.1 Saprospiraceae bacterium
AGTGCATAATTGTCGTGGCCTAAGATATCAATTGACATGCTGCCGGTACTGGGATTTGGTACGAAGTGAATTGTAGAAGCCCGCCTCACCAAAGGAACGTGAAGTCATAATCGGTCGTTCTGCCAATTCAGCCAATTGGTGTACACGGTGCAGCAAATCCAGATTGGTGGCCAAACGTTCGCGACGAGCATCAAAATAGAGGTTATCTTCCAGTCCGACACGAACCCCGGCGCCCAGCCCCATAGCCATCAGATGCATGGTGAGTTGGGCATCCCCAATGCCGGCAAATGCATACCAGGCACCTTCAGGCAGGCTGTCCAACACCGCACTCAGATGACTGATCCGGGTTTGCATGGTGGCGATATTTCCGAAAAGCAAGTTGAAATACAAAGGATCTTTCAACAGCCCTTTACGCAGCAAGTACTGGGCATAATTGATCATCCCCAGGTCAAAGACTTCCAGCTCCGGCTGAGCACCATGTGCATAAATGGCCGCCAATAATTCCTGAACCATATCGGGCGCGTTAACACTGGCCTGCCGGGCAAAATTCAACGAACTGAGGGTCAGAGAAGCCAGATCGGGTTGCAATTGCAACGGTTCCGCCCGCTTGGAAAATTCATTGAAATTCCGGCCGCTCAGGGAAACACCACAAACCAGATCCGGACAATGCGAACGGACACCTTCCAGGATGGGCCCATACACTTCAAGCCGGTAATCCGGCTCAAAAGTCTGTGGATGACGTGCATGTAAGTGAACCAGGGTAATGCCCAATTCATAAGCGGCATGAACGTCTTCGATGATCTCACTGACCGATAGAGGCACATGCGGATTATCCGACTTCATGGGTACCATACCGGTAGGTGTGTAATTGATGATTAGATCTGTCATAAGGTCCGGATCTTGCCCCGCCATACAAAGTTGTTCTGTATCCGAAGTAAAGCGATGGTAAAAATAACCATTTAAGCGACAGCAGTTAACCTGGAAGTCGTGCCATTTGTGGCAATCATCACGCTTGCAGGCAAATAAGGGGTATTTAGATGCATTGACATCGAGCTCCCTGCGTAGCTGTCAGGCCGCTAACCCCGGTTACTCCTCCTCGTCGCGATCAACCAAATCATCGATGGCATCCTCGATGCGTTCACCGACTACTTTGGCTACCGCTTTGACTGTATCACCGAGATCTTCCAATGATTCCCCCAAGGTCTCAGAAAGGGATTCAAACAGCGATTCTTTTGGGGGCTCCTTCTCCTTCTGATCGGGAGATCCGCCGGCAGCCGGGGGGGTATCCCCTGCAGATTTTGGAGACTCTGAAGAAGTGCTTTTGTCGGATTTCGCATTGGGATCTTCCCCGGCAGGATCCAGGTCCCTGTTCTCTTTAGCGGTGTCGTTATCCTCATCTTGCTGCGAGGTATCCTGACCCGCTCCCTCCGGTTCTGTGACCTCATCTTCGTGGAGTAATGCGGCCGCATGTTCAAGCTTATCACCCAATTCTTCCTCGCGGGCCTGGGCGGCTTCCTTGATCTCCTTGGCGATCTTTTCTTTGATCTCCATTTTGGCCTGCTCGATCTTTTCCTTTTCAGCCTGTTCGGCCTGACGGTCTTTTTCCTTGGCCATCCGTTGCTCCAGCGTCTCCCGGGTGTGATGCATTTCCTGCAATTTCTCTCCCTTCGACCTTATCCGTTCTTCGATCATCTGGATTTTGGCCTGCCGGATCTGTGCCTCCAGTTGGCCCTGGGTCTCCGCAATGCGTTGATTTTCAAAATTCAGATCCTGTTTATCCCGGCTGATACTACGTTCCATCTTTTGGATGGCCTGCAACAAGCCTTCATAGCGGCGCTGCAACCTTTCAAAGGCATTTTTGCCTCTGGTATTACTTCCACCGCCATACCGTTTGTCTTTGACCGACTTGAATAAGCCGTCAAGTTTATTCCATATTTTCGATCGATCCGCCTGGGAAAGCGGAGAGTCTTTGAACCGATTTTGGATTTTTTTCAATTCATCGAAGATGGGCTGTAAACTGAGTCCTTCGTCAATTTTTTCTTTAATTTCATTGAGCTCTTCTTCAAAGCGGGTGGCATATTCCTTGGATTTTTTCTCAAACACTTCGTCCATTGCCCGACGCTTCTTTTTCATCTCGTCGAAGAGCTTGTTGGTCTTATCCCTGAGTTCCTGGATGTGCTCCTTAAATAAGTTCCTTTCCTTGACCTGGTCCTGTACTTTATTCCAGAAGCCTTTGAGATCTTCCCACAGGGGGTGTTCAAAATCGGTAGCTGACTTCACCCGTTCTTTAAAATCTTCCAGTTCATTATCGAACGAATGCTTCAGGCGTTGAGAAAGCACGATGAATTGCCATTCGGTTTGAGCGCGCTGGACGACGTCTTCACGCTCGACCGTGATTCCTTCCGGCAGCAAGGATTCACTCAGGGAAAGTTCCCGGGTAAATTCCTGATAGCCTTCCGGGAAAACCACCTCCTTGTCGTTTCGCCATTCTTTCATCATGGCATTGGTAAATTCTTCAGTCGCTAACTCGAAAGGAAACGTGAAGACCTTAACCTTTACTTCATCAACCAATAGTTGTACACCTATCAGGATTTTTTCCTGATTTTCATCATTGCCCCAAAGTACAATTTTCGTTCTCATGATACGGTCATATTAAATACGGTACAGGTATATCCATTAAGATATACAATACTTACAAAACGACGCAAGGCTGCAATTAGTTTACTTGAAAACTTTGCCGGAATGCAATATTTCCTGGTTGAGCAGGCATTCTGCGATTTGTACTGCATTTGTTGCGGCTCCTTTTCGCAGGTTGTCGGCGACGATCCAGAGATTAAAGGTATTCGGATTCGATTCATCGATGCGCAACCTCCCCACAAATACCTCATCCTGATGATGGGCATGCAGAGGCATGGGATAAGCATTTCCAGAAGGATCATCCTGTAAAATAACCCCGGGAGCTGCCGACAATAAAGATCGTATTTTCTCCAGCGTCGCCGGCTTACGGAGCTCCACATTCACCGACTCGGAGTGCCCACCGAATACCGGAACGCGAACGGCGGTGGCGGTGATGCGCATGGAAGGATCACCAAGGATCTTTCTCGTTTCATGCACCAGCTTCATTTCTTCCTTGGTATAGTCGTTCTCAAGAAAGACATCACAATGAGGAAGACAATTCTGGAAGATCTGATGTGCATACGCCGGGGCTTCCGGAGTTTTACCAGCCAGCTCGGCCTCATATTGCCTGACGGCCTTGGCTCCGGTTCCGGTGATGGATTGGTACGTGGAAATCACCAGCCTTTCGATCCCGAATGTTTCATACAAGGGTTTAAGCGCAACGACCATTTGAATGGTCGAACAGTTTGGGTTGGCGATGATTCGTTCCCCTCCGGTGAGCACATCCTGATTGCATTCCGGGACGATCAGTGGTATTTCCGGATCCATTCGCCAGGCGCTGGAATTATCAATCACGTAGGTACCCACGGCGGCAAATTTGGGAGCCCACTCCCGAGATACGGAGGCCCCTGCCGAAAATAATGCCACATCCGGATTGGCGGCGACCGCCTCCTCCTTGGAGACCAAAACGTGTTCACGTCCCTGGAAACGGATGGTTTTCCCGACCGAATGATCACTGGCAACCGGATAAAATTTAGATACGGGAAACTCACGCTCCTCCAATACCTGACACATAACCCGGCCAACCAGCCCGGTCGCTCCCACTAAAGCAACTTTCATAAAATCTAGTCTTTTATTCTCGGTTAGAGTGGGACAAAGATACATCGCAAGCGGATATCTTGCTATTTTTAGAAAATGAAAGCACTCACCCTGATTGGCGGGCTATTACTTGCATTGCAATGCCTAGGCCAAAGCCCCTGGCATGATGAATTCGAGGATGGCGATCTGACGGCAATGCCGGCCTGGCAGGGGGATGTTTCCGATTTTACAGTCAATGCTCAGCACCGTCTTCAGCTGATGGCCCCTGAAGCAGGTACCTCCCGGATCTATGGACGCTTTACAGCTGGTGATTCACTGGATTGGGATTTGTTTTTTGAGTTGGGATTTGAGCCATCCTCCTCCAACCGATTGCGTATTTATCCGGCGTTAACGCAGCCAGATCCGGCGACCGGCCAGGGATGTGTACTCACGATCGGGGAAACCGGAAGCAGTGATGCCATACGTTGGTCCGTCTGGAATCAGGGAGAAGGTGCCTCGCTGGGCAACGATGCCGAGGGATCCCTGGCCGCTGCCAATGTCCCGGCTCGTGTTCATATTGAATACCGGCAAGGAGCCTGGACTTTCGCCACATCCTACCAACCGGACTTACCCTTAACGCCAGCCTGGCAGGGGGAATACGCCCTCCCTCCCGCGGACACATTTTACTTCGTCGTGGAATGCACTTATACCTCTACCCGGCGGGATTTGTTTGAATTCGACGACATCTATGCCGGACCACCCCGGGCTGATCTGAATCCACCGGAGGTCACCCGTGTGGATCAACCCGATTCACGGGAAACCATCATCACCTGGTCCGAACCACTGGCCCCATCTGCCATCGATCCGCAAAAATATCTCTTGAGTCCCGGTGACGTGCATCCGCAAACCATCTCGGTCGATGACCAATTGCCCAACCGCATTCATTTGACCTGGTCACCACCGCTTATTCCGGGTCAACGTTATGCGTTGCAGGTTGATGAAGCCGAAGACCTTTCCGGAAACACGGTAAAACGCATTACGTTATCCATCCTTTATGTAGAACTGGAATTGCCGGAGTACGGAGACGTGGTATTTAATGAATTGATGGTGGACCCAACACCCAGCCAGGGATTGCCCGAAGACGAATACATTGAATTGTATAATGGTTCCGATAAAGCCATTGATCTGGCTACCCTTACCATCCGGCGGGCGGGAACCGGTTACCCTTTGCCCGACGGGATTTTTCTACCCCACACCTTTCTTTTATTAACATCCGCTTCCGATGCGGAAGATTTTTACGCCCTTACAGAGGTGACCCCGATGACGTCATTTCCCCGGTTGACCAATTCCGGTGATTTGCTGGAATTGTATGCCGGAGACCGGCTGATCCATTATATAAATTACAATACGTCCTGGTATCGTGATGGCAATAAAGACGATGGAGGTTGGAGTTTGTCCATGATCGATTATGATTTCCGCTGCGGTAGCAGTGGAAATTGGATCGCAAGCAATAGTCCCGTAGGCGGCACCCCCGGCATGTCCAATGATCTGGATCCGGGACTGGCCCGTGATCGGTCTCCACGGCTTTTTTCCTGGCAAGTGCCGGACCCCGGTCGGATAGAATTAATCTTTAATCAGGCATTGGCAACTCCACTCCAACAGGCTCATTTCCAACTCTCTCCGGAGGTGGTCATCTCCCAAATCAGTTGGGATTTCAATGCTCCTAACCATCTCCAGATCCTGCTTAATGAAAACCTGAAGGAAAATCAACTGCATCAATTGACGGTGTCGGGATTAACGTCCTGCAGCGATGCCGCTCTTTCCGATACTGTTTTTACCATTGGCCTGCCCCGCGATCCCGGCGGTTCTGATTTATTATGGAGTGAAATTTTATTCAATCCCCGGCCAGGGGGGGCTGATTTTGCTGAGATTTACAACAATACCGAATCCATCCTCCGGCTTGATTCGGTATTTGTCATCAAAACCATCGATGACATTGACGCGGCCATTTCATTGGCTCCGATCGGCAACATCCTTCCCGGGCAATACCTGGCCTGGAGTCCCAACCGTCCGAGCATTGAGGGGCAATACCGTCTTTTGATTCCTGGGAATGTGTACAATCTGGGCTTACCTACCCTCCCCAATGAAGAAGGATCGATCATCTTATTTTACCGGGACCGTCAGGGACAGCCCCAATTACTGGATGCACTCCACTATTATTCCAACTGGCACAATGCAATACTGTCCGACGTGGAAGGGATTTCACTGGAACGAATTGACTTCAATGCCGAAACAGCTAACCGGGATAACTGGACCTCTGCATCAGCCGCTTCGGGCGGGGCGACTCCTGGTTACCGCAATTCAACGCTTGCCGAAATCAGTCAATTGGCCAATAAATTCACACCGGTCCTGCCGGTCTTTTCACCGGATGACGATGGATTTGATGACCTTTCGGAAATTGATTATCAGTTGGATGCCGCCGGTTACGTCCTGAATGCGACCATCTTCGATATGCTGGGAAATCCGGTTGTAAGACCGTTTAACCAGTACACCCTTTCCAGGGAAGGGACCCTGGCCTGGGACGGCAGAAATGCCTCCGGCGATTTACAGCCGATGGGGCGTTACATCTGGTATCTGGAAATATTTAACTTGAATGGCTCCGTGGAGCGATTTAAAAAAACAGTAGTTTTAGCACGATGAGCGTCCAGAGGTGGCTAAAACGATTTTTCAGTTCCGTACCCATGCAGGTGCTGACCATGGCAGGGCTGGCAGGTCTCACCCTCGCCGTATTATTCCCCGGTCAGGTCATTTATTTCAAAAAAATATCCAACTACGCGTTCTATCTGGTCTTCCTGGAAATCGGACTGGTTTTTTTCTTCCTGATCATTAATCAGACCAGACTGATGTACGCGTCTCTGTTGGCCTGCGGGTTACTATGTTTCTTTCTGAGACAGGCTTCCAATCATAATCTCGTACTGCCGGCACAGAATGACCAGCACAAAATCAGTGCGGGACTCTTCCACATGTCGGCACTGCAATCGTATGTGGAGGATGACCTGGCTGCCATCAACCGGCTGCAAAGCGACATTTTGATATTTACGGAAGTCACTCCGGAATGGAAGCCCTACCTGAAAGAACAACTGGATTCCTGTTATCCTTACCAGGCATGGCTTACCCGCAGTGACCCTTTTGGTCAGGTGATCTTTTCCCGGTATGCCATCCAATCGACCGACACCCTTTATTACCAGGATTCCGTGTACCATATTGAAATCCCTTCCTTGCGTTGTTTGCTTGACTGGGAAGACAGCCACCCGTTGCAATGCATCTCCACGTACGCATTGCCTCCACTGGATGACGCCGGATACCGCCGTTTGGGAGGCCAGTTAACCGAATTGGCCGCTCAGGTTTCCGGAAATGCTTATTATACCCTGTTTTCAGGCTTATTAAATGTCCCGAATTGGACCACGGAAGTCACCTCCTTCCGTCAGCAATTGCGATTGCTCGACAGCCGACGGGTGTCAAAATTTTTTAAACTTCCCTTTGATCATCTGTTTTATTCCGACCGGTTTGAGTGTACTTCCTTCAAGGAACTACAAGATCCGGTCAATTACTACGGCATTTTTGGCACCTATCAAATCAAAGTTCCCTGATGCGGCAGTGGCTACGTTCCTTTGGATTTGCCTGGCAAGGCATCAGAAGTGGGATCCGGCAGGAGGCCCACCTTAAGTTCCATTTGGCGGCCACTTTGACAGCCCTTGCGATGGGATTTTTATTGTCCATTGGTCGAATCGAGTGGTTGATCCTGCTGATCCTGATTGGACTGGTATGGATCACTGAACTTTTTAATACCGCCCTGGAAGTGCTTTCGAATAAGGTGGAAATCAATCATGACCCGCAAATCAAGTTGGTAAAGGATCTGGCGGCAGGGTCCGTGTTGATTGCCGCCCTTATTGCATTGGTTGGAGGCATCTTGCTTTTCAGCCCCTATATTTGCGCCTGGATTTAAGTAAAAGTCTGAACCTGTGGCTGAAACCATCACTGAAACTTACCAGCTTCAACTGGAGGCTTTCTCTACCGAAGTAAACCGGCAGGCATCGCGATCCCGGATGCTATCCTGGATCCGCCTTCTCACTTTTATTTTCACCCTGGTAGCTCTTTTTACCTGGATCCAATCCGGATTTTCCTCAATGTCCTCGATACTGGTGTCCGGTTTCTTTCTTTTTTTATTCATTTTTCTGATTCGCGAGAGTCAACGGGTCCGGACAAAACAGCGAAGGGCACAAATCCTGGCCAGGATCAATCAGGCAGAATTGAATACTTTGTCGGGGGATGCTTCCGGATGGGAACCGGGTGATCGTTTTCTAACATCAAATACGCTGGGTGACGACCTTGACCTGTTTGGAGTGTTCGGATTGTTTCCCCGGCTTAGCCGCTCCGGCACCTCCTACGGCCAGGAGCTAGTTGCCGCATGGATGCTCCATCCCTTGCTGAATGATGAAGACATCCGGAATCGTCAGTTCGCAGTCAAAGAATTGGTGCCGTCCCTGGAATTTCGACAAAAATTTTTGATGCAAGCGCTGTGGGAAGAACCTCGTACTTTCGAGTTCAATGAGTTGGAGCGTTGGATCAACCAGCCTTCTTTTCTACCCGGATATTGGAAGTTTCTTGCCTGGGCCTGGCCGTTCGTAATGGCAACCGGCGTTGCCGTTGCCATTCTTTCCGGCTCCTGGTCCTACCTGATCCTACTGATTATTCTGGCATTGGGAATCGTAGGTTATTATCAGAAGAAAATAATGGTTCTGCATGAAGCAATCAGCGGTTACAGTCGCCAATTTCATAATGCGGCACTTCTGTTACAACAAATTGCTTCTTCATCGTTTGAGCATGAACTTCTTGTCCGGTTACAGACCAATGCAGCTGATGGCATTCAGGGACTTCACCGCTTAGGTCAATTGGCCCATGCGCTGGATAACCGTTTGAATGGCATTGCGTTCATCCTGACCAATGGAGGTTGGTTGCAGGACATCCATACCGTGATCGGTGTGGAAAAATGGAAAATCGCCTATAAGGATCGGTGGCAAACGTGGTTCACCAGTATTGCTCAATTTGAAGCTTTGAATTCGCTCGCTACCTGGGCTTACAATCATCCCGAAGGCACATGGCCGGTGCCTACCAGGAATCCCCACTGGGAATGGATTGCCATGGCTCATCCGTTGCTTCCGGCCAGGTCACGGGTCGCCAATGATCTAACGATTGATGAAAGTACCCGTACCGTTCTTATCACCGGGTCCAACATGGCAGGAAAAAGCACCTTCCTTCGTACCGTGGGCATCAATCTGCTTCTGGCTCAAATGGGTACCAAGGTCCAGGCGGATCGCTGGATCTGGCAACCACGACGTCTCTTTTCTTCACTACGCGTCAGCGACTCCCTCGCCGAGAGTACGTCATTTTTTATGGCAGAATTGAAAAAATTGAAATTGATCCTGGATGAACTGGAGTCCGGAATGCCTGCGGTGGTCTTGTTGGACGAAGTACTGAAAGGAACCAATTCTCAGGATAAACAATACGGAGCGGAGCAGTTGGTGGAGCGACTTCTAAAACTCCCGGCCCTGACTTTTCTTGCTTCTCATATTACCGAATTAGGTATGCTGGCAGAACGCCATCCGGGCTGGGTGGAAAATTATTGCTTCGAATCGAACATCGAGAACGGTTCCCTGGAATTCGACTACCGGCTGCGCAAAGGCATCGCAAAAAATAAAAATGCGACCTTTCTCATGCAGAAAATGGGAATCATCCGGGCAGAATAGTTGACCGGACAGGGTCGATTATTTCCTCATTTCGGGCAGGTTTGTAACAAATTCCGGCATTCAGGGTTACATGAATTAGGTTAATCAATACAAATTGCAATCATGAACATCACTTTTATTGGATTGGGAATTATGGGTCGTGGAATGGCCGGTAATCTGCTAACCAAATACCAACCCATTACGGTCTTCAACCGTTCACCTGAGCCTGCTGATGATCTCGCAACAAGCGGAGCAATCAAAGCCGGATCTGTACGGGAGGCCGTGTCCAATGCCGATCTGGTCATCACCATGGTATCCACACCCCAGGTGGTAGAAACCCTGATGTTGGGCCCGGAAGGAGGGCTGAAAGGGATGAAAACCGGAGCTTTGTGGGTGGATTGCTCCACGGTCGATCCTGGATTCAGCAGGCGATGTTACCAGGAATCCGACCAGCTGGGTATTCGCTTCCTGGACGCTCCGGTTACCGGAACCAAACCGCACGCAGAAGCTGGTCAACTTTCATTTTTTGTGGGCGGTACGACGGAATGGGTGGCGGAAGTGGAGCCCGTTTTGAGGGTTATGGGACAAAATGTTTTACACATGGGACCGGTGACCTCCGGATCTGCTTACAAAATGCTGCTGAATGTCATGCTTGCACAATCCATGGTCGTCTTTTCGGAGACGGTATTGCTGGGTGAAAAGCTGGGATTCAGCCGTAACTTTCTCCTGGATAATCTACCCAAAGCGCCGGTCATAGCACCCTTTACCAAATTTAAGGCTGAAATGATGAAAGCACCGGAGCAGGAGACTCACTTCCCGCTGGAGTTGATGCTGAAAGATGTACATCTGGCTAATCAAATGGCCTACGAAAAGCACCAGCCCTTGTTTTTAGCTAAAATAACGGAGGCACTCTACGCCAAGGCCAACCAGGATGGCTGGAGCAGGTCAGATTTTTCAGCCATTTTTAACTGGCTTGCTGGGGCACAGGCCGGAAATTAGTCAACACCTCCTACGGATTAATGCCATGGGTTAAAGGCATCTCAACTCTGCGACTTCTGTCACCTCTGCCACCTCTGTAACCTCTGCCACCTTTGCCTCAATCATCGATGGCCGCAAACACCATCTGACGGAAACGCCATCCGGTATTGTCCCTGGACGTACCCTGGGTCTGTTTCATCAGGATGCCGATCACTTCTTCCTGCGGATCAGCAAAATATTGGGTGTTGAAATACCCGCCCCAGTCGAATGTACCGGCGCTGCCTTCCCCACCACGATCCTGGCCGCGTGGTGTCACCACCCCAAAGGCCAGACCATAATAGCTGGAAGGATCCGTGGCAACATCCGGAAACTGCTCACCCATCATGCTTTGCACCGTGGTATGGCTGAGCAACCGGTTACCATTGAGCTCACCGCCATTCAAATACATCTGGAGAAATGTCGCGTAATCTTTGGCCGTGCTGGACAAGCCGGCGCCACCGGAAAAAAAGGTTCTCGCTCCCTTACGTGGGTAATCAGGATCATAAAAAGTGACTGGAAAATGTTTCCAGCGGTTACCGTCCGGAGTCTGAACTGGTACCAGCCGGCTGGCGCGATCATCGGGCAGGTAAAACCAGGTATCATTCATACCCAGCGGGTCGAAGATATGGGTGCGTAAATACTGGTCGAAGGGCATTCCGGACACCAATTCAATCAAATAACCCAGGACATCCAGCCCTTCACTGTAAACAAATTTGGTTCCCGGTTCATGATGCAACGGCAGCCGGGCCAGGCGCTTGACGCTTTCGCCGATGGTTATTTTTTCGGTGGTAAAAAGATCGGTGACCCCTGCCTTTTGGTAAATCATCTTCATCCGTTCGTCGCCATCGATCATCCCATACCCCACACCTGACGTATGGGTGAGCAGCTGACGTATGGTAATTTCGTGTTCGGCAGGCACCGTGGTGTAGGTGGTGTCGCTATATCGGAACGATTTCAGAATCTGCGGATTCTTGAATTCGGGAATGAATTTTGAAATAGGATCATCCAGTCGAAATTTACCCTCTTCCCAAAGCATAATGATGGCGGTCGATGTAATGGCTTTACTCTGCGAAGCAATCCGAAAGATGTCATCGGTCTTAAACTGGCGGTTGGCGGTTTGATCGGCATCGCCAAATGCTTTATAATAGACAATCTTACCTTTACGTGCAATCAGGGCTACCATGCCAGGGACTTCATGATCTGTAACGGCTTGTTGCAACA
>JAGQXC010000144.1 GCA_020436785.1 Saprospiraceae bacterium
AAACTAAATCCGGGGTGATCAATAAACGCATGGTGAAGGTGAATTAATATATGCTGACAACGCACTGGCGTTCGTCAGTAGGGATGCTGACATTGCGAAAGCAATCGTCAGTAGGTGTGTTGTTTTATCAACTGGAAACAACATCCGCAGTGATCAATAAAAGGATGGTCAAGGTCAATTAAGTATTATGTATGTGCTGACAACGCGCTAGTATTCGTCCGTGGAATGCTAACCAACGAAGAAGCCAGCCCGTCCGTTCAGGCAGACTTAATGATGGGTCCAGACATTGCAAAAGCAATCGTCCGTATCATCTTGAAACGGAGAAGGGAGTGCTGAATAAGCGTTAGGTAAAAGAAATTAGACCGGGACAAAAATTGCTAACTGTTTAACAGTTTGAAAAAGTTGTTGATAGGTTTACTGAACAGCAAAATTTAAGCGGTTTAGGAAGGGAAGGGCCAGTAATTCTGGCCCTTTTGATTATTTCCTGTTGTAGGATCCAACAAAATTGCAAAACGCAATGGCATCGTAAGGCGTTGAACAGCTTCAAAAGCGAAAGAAGTTGACCCGATTTTACCTTAGAATATAAAATGTAAAAAGCCGGCTGCTTGCAACCGGCTTTTTAGGTTAGTATGAATGATGGTTTGCTTTACTGTTGGCGTCCTTTGGGCTCATTATTCCATTCCAGATTTACATCCGAGTCATGATCCCAACCTAAGATCCGCAAATAACGGTCGACGTCCTCCTTTTTAATTTTATTGCCGTTGATCTCGAGTTGATTGTTTTTATACTTCAGTGATTTAAGTTCATTCATTTTTCCATATCCATCCGCCTCATACATATCCTGAATAGCATCCAGTTTTCCGTCCTTAAACCACTTAAAGGCAGGATTATCAGCCCATTGTTTTGCATTTTGTTCCCAAATTGCGGCTTGTTCTTCCCATTGTTTACCAAAGTCTTTACTCCAATTTTCCCAATCCTTGGAAAATTGTTGCCAGTTTTGACTTTCTTTCCACTCCTTTCCCCACGCGTCCATATTCTGCTGGTAATTGTTCTCCCAATCTTTCCAATTTTCTGCTGATGCTGTCCATTCCTGGGTCCAGTTATCACTGAATTGCTGGCTCCAGTTCCCCCATTGTTTCTCCCATTGAGCGATTTGCTCCTCATCCCATCCCATTTTTTCGAACATCAAGCCCATTTTAAAGGGGAAAGAATCCGGTAGTGCCGGAAGTGGTGGAATTGCAGGTACGGGTGGCACGGCCGGCATTCCAGGTGTTCTTGGTACCGGAGGTACGGGAGGAACATCTGGTAGGGCAACGCCGGGTACCGGAGGCGGTGGCGGCGGTACAGCGACTGGAGGGACCGCAACCGGGGGAATCGCAGGTGGTGGTGGCGGCGGTGGCGGAGCCGGTAGGTTGCGGATCAAGTCTTCATACTTCGCGAAATCCTCCGGTGGAATGGACTTTCCATCGATAATCAGGGATTTGATCTCGCCATTTTCCTTTTTAACCGAGATGTTTTGATTTTTATTGGGTACCGTGTCCTGATCTCCGTTCAGGATGGAAGAGTCTGGCAGGGCCTTTTCTGCGCTTTCTGCTTTAGATGATCCGGGCTGCCACCAGGCAGTGAGGCCAAAAAAAGCTGCAATCAACAGCAACAAGGCCATCCAGGAAACAGATTTGTTCATACGATTTACATTTTGTACAGGTTTAGAAATCATGCGATTGATACGGCGCATCAGTTGAGTGGGTCGTGATAACATACCCAGGGTCAGTGCCGGCGCCGGATGTTGCCATTGAGCTAGTTTATAGAGGGTTTTGGCGTACGCCAGGGGAGCAGATCCACTGGCTAAAACACCATCGTCACAACGGTATTCCCGTTCTTCATCCATTTGCTGCATCAACCACCAAATGACTGGATGATAGTAGAATAAAGATTGAATGAAGGTGGCTATCCAATGCAAGAGGTAGTCCTGATGCATGATGTGGCGCATTTCGTGAAGGAGAACGATCTCAACTTCTTCCAGGCTTAACTGGTTGACACTAGCCAGTGGACATAAGATGTAGGGTTTGATCCAACCAACCAACACCGGTGTTTTAATCCGGTCGCTCAGTCCCAAATGGATGATTTTGCGAATGGGATAGCGGGCTGCGAGATGATTCAACCGTTTTATCCAGGCTTCAGGTGCTTGCATTCTTTGTGAAATCAGGTAGTGAATCCCTATCTGATGCCAGACGGCCCGCATCAGCATAAAAGTGGTACCCACAAGCCATAGGATTACCATCAGAGGGGATAAATCCCAGATTCGTTCAGGCCCCGGTGAGGTAATTCCAATGTTAATAGGCATGGAGGGAGACGACACCAATGAGGACTGTAGAACCGATCCAGAGGAAGGCCACAGCAATCCGCCGGTAATCAATGCGCCGATTAACATGCCGATCAATCCACTCCAGGCGATCCAAAAACGATGGTTGGGACGGATGTAGAATTGCTGTAGAATAAGCACCAGGATGCCGATGGCTACTCCCTGCCACAAACTATGCAGTAATACCTGGGCGAGCCATTCGATGTAAATATTATTCATCACGTTGTTGTGCTTCTATGCGTTCAATAAATTCTTTGATTTTAATCAACTCCTCGGGTGTTGGTTCGTGATTGCCCAACGCTTGCATCACCAGGGCGGAAGAGGATCCGTGAAAAACGGTGTCCAGCATTTTGCCTACCAACGTACGTTGAATGGCTTTTTCCTGAACCACTGCCCAGTAGCGATGTGATTTATCGGTGGCATCCCGGGTCACCAACCCTTTCTCCAACATGATTTGGAGCAACTTAAGGGTGGTGGTGTAACCAACCTGCCGTTCTTCGGCGATGATGTCGTTTACTTCCCGGACGGTTGATGGCCCGTTCCGCCACAAGACCTGGAGAATCGCCAATTCGGCATCGGTAACTTTATTTTCCATCTACGAAACATTTCGTAAACAAATATAGGGATGCATGGCTGGTTTGTCAAGAGATCTACGAAAGATTTCGTAAATATTTTTGGTCCAGCCATTCTGAGGACGATAAAACCGTGGAAAAAGTTTAACTGGTCAATTCGTACAGCGGCTAAGGTGCTCACTGGTGGTGGCATTAAGACCACGCCGTAACAATCTCTTGGGTTTTTTCTATCTTTCTCAAAACTTGCCACCATGAAAAGATCTTGGCTTTGTTTACTGTTGGCCTTGCTGTTTGCAGTGCCGGTATTCACTCAGAAACTGGTGATTCAAAGTCCTTATAAAAAAGACAATCCTCCGTCGGTGCCGGGTACTGGTGGTTCCGATCATGAAGCAATGATCCGTATGCAAGTGGACCGACTGTTTGCTGCCATGCGGGCGGCTGATACCACCATGCTCCAGGGGCTATTTATTCCGGATGCACGATTGATCACAGCGGGAGCCGATGAACGCAATCCCGCGCCGTATTCATCCACGCCCATTCGTCAATTTATAGCCAGTGTTGGACGCATGCAGCCGGGAGTGATCAACGAGGTCATCTTCAACACGGAGGTAAAAGTCGATGGTGCGCTGGCCAATGTATGGTCTGATTACGTGCTTTATGCTAATGGAAATTTTATCCATTGCGGGGTAGATGTTTTTGAACTGGTGCAAGTGGATGGAAAATGGCTGATCACCACCATCCATGACACACGTAGGAAAGAGCCTTGTCCGGATGATCCTTACGTGGCGGTTAACGCATTATTGGACGGGTGGCACCGCGCCGCAGCCGAGGCGGATGCATCAACGTATTTTAACAGCATTGCCGAAGACGGTGTTTTTCTGGGAACCGATGCCTCCGAACGCTGGGATAAAGCAGCATTCTGGACATTCTGTAAACCATACTTTGATCAAAAAAAGGTTTGGGATTTTAAGCCTTCGGATCGCCACGTGAATATGGACCACCATGCCGGTCTGGCCTGGTTTGACGAGCAATTGGATACCTGGATGGGGAAATGTCGCGGCAGCGGTGTATTAACCAGAACCGCGGACGGATGGAAGATTAAACAATACAATTTAACCATCCTGGTACCCAATGATGTCGTCAACGATTACCTTAAATTATTATCAAACAAATGAAAACATTTGATCTTTTTGGACTTGCACTGTTGTTGATGACCATGTTTTCCTGCAAACCCAATGCCAGCCAGGAACAAGCCATGGAGCAGCCAGCGGTTGCTCCGCAGAGCAATTGGACGGTTCTTTTTGACGGAACTTCATTGGACGCCTGGAAAGGATACCTCACCGATACCATCGGCAGTGCCTGGAAGATCGAAGATGGAGCGCTGACCAGAGATGTCAGTCAGAAAGACGCCGAAGGCACGCCATTGGGTGGAGGCGATCTGATTACCCGGGAAGACTTCGACAATTTTGTAATGGAACTGGAATGGAAGATTGCCACCTGTGGTAACAGTGGTATTTTATTTGGAGTTATCGAATCCCCGGAATATGCCAAAACGTATTTTACCGGACCGGAGATGCAGGTATTGGATAATAGTTGCCATCCGGATGCCAAGATCCCCAAACACCGGGCGGGAGACCTCTATGATCTGATAGCATGCAGGGAGGAGACCGTAAAGCCTGCCGGGGAATGGAACGCCGTGCGCATGACCATCGACCAGGGCAAAGGTGTTTTTAACCTGAATGGCACCGATGTCGTCCAATTCGATATGAATAATCCTTCCTGGCAGGAAATGATTGCCGGTAGTAAGTTTCACGAATGGCATGCATTCGGTACGGCAAAATCAGGAAAGATCGCCTTGCAAGACCATGATGAACAGGTATGGTTTCGTAACATTCGGATACGGCGATTGTAGTTCGACGGTTAAGCATTAATAAATAAGCATTATGTCTGTTAAAAAGAAAAGCCGGAACTTGCTGGCGACGATATGGATTGGTTTGTTCGGCGTGGTATCCGTTGTTACCAGTAAAGCCCAGGTACGGTTACCAGCGATTTACAGCGATCATATGGTATTGCAATCCAATCGCATGGTTCCGATCCGTGGATGGTGTAATACCGGAGAACAGGTCACCGTTCGTCCAGGATGGACAGATTCGGTATTTGTGACTGAAGGCAGCAACCTGGCCAAATGGGAAGTACGGATACCAACCCCGCAAGCCAGTGCTCAAACGTATACCATCCGCATCGAAGCATCCAACCAACTGGAAATTCATGATGTTTTAATTGGAGAAGTATGGCTCTGTTCCGGTCAATCCAACATGGAGTGGAGCATGCGTAGTGGCATCGACAATCGCGATGCGTTGCAGCAGGAAGCCAACGAACCCGAAATTCGTCTTTTTCAGGTTCCCCGGACCACTTCCGACTATCCGCAGGATGATTTGCCTGGTTCCTGGGTCGTATGCAATCCGACAACGGTAGAAGGATTTAGTGCGATAGGTTACTTTTTTGGTAAAGAATTGCACACCAAATTGATGGTCCCGGTTGGATTGATCAATTCAAGTTGGGGTGGTACACCTGCAGAAGTGTGGACGCCTACCGAAGTGGTCAATAACGATCCTGAATTCAAATCCACCCTGGACCAACTGAGTGATTCCCGGTGGTGGCCCCGATCTCCGGGCGTTCTTTACAATGCCATGATCTATCCCTTGGCGCCCTTTCCGATCCAGGGAGTCATCTGGTACCAGGGTGAATCCAACACCGCCAACCCCCTGGTTTACCGCAGGCTATTTCCAACCATGATTAATTCCTGGCGTGATCTTTGGCGGGCACCGGTATCCTTTTATTTTGTGCAAATCGCGCCGTACAATTATGGCACACCCAAGGTAGGAGCGCTATTGCGTGAAGCCCAATTGATGTCGCTTCGGGTGCCGAGAACGGGAATGGTGGTGATCAGCGACATTGGAAATTTGTACGACATCCATCCACGCAATAAACTGGACGTCGGAATACGTTTGGCCAACATCGCCCTGGCTAAGGATTATGGCCGTGACAATGTAGAATTCAGTGGCCCACTGTTCATTGGTAACGACATTAACGGATCCCAGGTACGCATCCGTTTTGATCACGCCGCCGGGTTAAGGACTACGGGCGGTCCGGTTACCGATCTGGAAATGGCAGGAAACGATCGAATATTCCATCCGGCCCAGGGTCGCATTGTCGGTAAAGAACTGGTGGTTACCTGTGATGAGGTTACTGACCCGGCAGCCGTACGGTATGCATTCTCCAATTTAGGGATGGGAAATTTGATCAACGAAGCCGGACTTCCGGCCAGTTCATTCCGCACCGACAATTGGCCGGTCCTACTGGATGCCATCGATATCCATCCGGAAAATGGTAAAATCGTATTATCCTCTGCCAATCCGGCAGCTACCATCTATTACACACTCGATGGTAAGGACCCGGATGCGTCTAGTAACATTTACCATGAACCCATCGTACCCTCTGGTTCGGTCCAAATTGCGGCAAGAGCAAAAACGGCACAAGGATGGTCGGACAACATCAACCGGTTTGAATGGATCAATAATCTGGCTACCAACCAACCGGTTTCCTTATTCACACCCTATGCCAAGGAATACAGTGGCGGGGGAGTCAATGCACTGACCAATGGCAAAAAAGGCAGTTTGAATCCGGGTGACGGGAATTGGCAAGGGTATAAAGGAGATGATGTGGAGGCGGTGATCGATTTGGGTGAAACCAGGGACATCAGTAAGATCAAGACGCAATTTCTAGAGCTTCAGAATTCCTGGATTTTTCCCCCTAGCCGGGTTGAGTTTGCCGTATCCAACAATGGTAAGCGTTACAAAACGGTACATACATGGAATTATGTGGTAAATGCAGCCAATGCTCCACGGATTCTCGAAGTCGCCAAGTACCTCAATACATCCGCCAGGTACATCCGGATTCAGGCAAAAGGTATCGGCAATTGTCCATCCTGGCATGTTGGGGCCGGGAAGCCTGCCTGGTTGTTTGTCGATGAAGTGGAAGTTGAATAAACGATCAGGGCTAGATCAGATATTTTGTCCGAATGACTTTGACATGATGGCGGGCATGACCGGCCAAAATGTATCCCAATGCCCGGGTACTCATCGCATGATTGGAGGCGTTGCCGATAAAAACCAGATCCTCGGGATCGAAATACATAAATATATGAATGCTTGCATCGCGCACCGCTTCCCATTCTTCCCGGATGGAAAGAGGCGTTCGTTTCAAGGCATGCACATAGGGGATGTAGTCATCCTGTTCAAATCCCGGTAATGGGGTTGCATCGTGCCTACCAATCCGTAAAGCTCGGTATGCCATGATGCGTTCCGTATCCAGGAGGTGAATCAGTGATTCTTTCAATGTCCATTTTTCCGGAGCATAACGATAATCCCAACGATCATCCGGAATCTCGTGGAACAATTCCTGGATTTCATGTTTACCATGGATGAGGGCACCGATAATTTGATCCTCAGGAACCAAATCGATGTACCTTTGGAAATAGCTATGGTATTCACCAGGTTGCGGTCGATGTGAGGTTGCGGACATAACTTTGCATTTGATGGATGATAATACAACAATAAAGGTATTAAGTAGAATGAAAATAATTTGGTTCATTATCCTGATCGTTGTCGCCGTCCAGTGTACTTCCAGGTCGGGAAAGCCGCTTGACAGGCAGGTTTCGCCGGCCATTCCAGGTATTCAACAATTGACCAACCTGATCAACCAGGATAGTCTTAACCCTGCCTGGTATGCCGAGAGAGCCAAATTGTATGCGCTGAATGAATCCTATGAAGAAGCCATCCATGACTTCCGGCAAGCCATTCGTTTAGGCAGTGATCAGGTCGCGTATTACCACGACCTGGCTAACACCTATCTCGATAATTTCCGGTCTAAGGAGGCTTTGTCCACCATGGAACTTGCTGCTGAACGGTTTCCCGATAGCATTCATACCCAATTGAAGTTGTGTGAAGTGCAGTTTATCCTGAAGCAATATGAGGGGAGCATTCAAACCATCAATAAAATCCTGCAAAAACAACCCTATAGTGCCGAAGCGTTTTTCATGCTGGGCATGAATTTTAAAGAAATGGGTGATACTGCGCGTGCCATCAATGGGTTTCAGACCGCCGTCGAGCAAAATCCTCACCTGGTGGATGGCTGGATAGAATTGGGTGGCCTCATGCAGCTTCGCAACAACCCATTGGCCCGGCAGTACTACGAAAATGCCGCGCGGATGGACACTTCCGGAGTCCATGGACTGTATGCATTGTCCCACTATTACCACCAAACCGGGCAATTGGAGGAGGCTAAAAGCGCCTACAGCAAGCTGCTTACGCGGGATCCATCTTTTGATGAAGCCATGCTGGCATTAGGTCTGATTTATCTGGAGCAGGACTCGCTGGACAAGGCATTCCGGCGCATGGATGCATTTACCCAGATAGCGATCACGGACCCTCGCGGATATTACTATAAAGGTTATATCGCCGATAAGCAGAATAAAAGTGATGAAGCCAGAAAGTGGTATGAACAGGCACTGGCCTTTGATCCTGACTACACCAGGGCCAAGGAACGCCTTCAAGAGCTCGGGCATTAAAAACTTGCATCTCCGTCTAAAAGAAACTACCTTATGGCATAACCGCCTAGATATACTCCATCAACCGGATGCATATTGATTTTCAAACCTATTAAATACGTTATTATGTCCATTTTGAAAGTGATAGAGCTCTTGTCCGATTCTGAAAAGAGTTGGGAGGATGCTGCGGCAAGAGGCGTTAAAAAAGCTTCCGAAACCATCAAAAACATCCGTTCTGCCTTTGTTCAGAATCAAAGTGTTACGGTGAAAGATGGGAAGGTTTCACATTACCGGGTAAATATGAAGATCACCTTTGAAGTTGAATAACCCATAACCAGGGTTGAGGGTGTGGATAGGATTATTCCCATCCTCGACCTCTTATCTTTTTTGTCCGCCACAACTACCCGGTCCTTCTCTGGCATTCGATAAATATGTAATTTTGCAGGTCATTAAAATGAATGCTCCGGCAAAGGAGATAAATTTTTAGCATGATCAAGATTACTTTCCCGGATGGTAGTGATAGGTCCTATGAAGCGGGAGTTACCGGAATGGACATTGCACAAAGCATCAGCCATGGGTTGGCTAAAAAGGCGATTGCCATTAAAGTTAACGGACAGGTTTGGGACCTAACCCGGCCGGTTAATGAAGATGCAACCGTCCAGATTCTGACCTGGGAAGACAAGGAAGGCAAATCCACCTTCTGGCACTCCTCGGCACACCTGATGGCAGAAGCGATTGAAGCCCTGTATCCGGGCACTAAATTTGGGATAGGCCCTCCTATCGATCAAGGATTTTATTATGACATCGATCCGGGTGACCGCATGATTGGGGCAGAAGATCTTCCGCGGATCGAAAAGAAAATGCAGGAACTGGCTCAGCATAAGAGTGCGTATATCCGCAAAGAAATGTCCAAATCCGATGCCGTTGCTTATTTCCGGGACAAAGGGGATGAGTACAAACTCGACTTGCTGGAGGACCTGGAAGACGGCAAAATCACCTTTTATGAGCAAGGCCGGTTTACCGATTTATGTCGCGGTCCGCACATTCCCAATACAGAAATCATCAAAGCCATCAAGCTCACCAATGTTTCGGGAGCCTACTGGCGTGGTGACGAACACAATAAACAGCTTACCCGCATTTACGGCATTACCTTTCCCAAGCAGAAAGAACTGGATGAGTACATCCAGATGCTGGAAGAAGCCAAAAAACGGGACCACCGGAAATTGGGCAAAGAACTCGAAATTTTCACCTTTGATGACGATGTGGGACCGGGATTACCACTGTGGCTGCCTAACGGGGCCTTTCTGATCGAACAACTGGAATGGTTTGCCAAAAAGACCGAGGAAGAAATGGGTTACCTGCGGGTACGAACACCCCATATTGCCAAAGAAAGTCTTTATCTGACCTCGGGCCACTTACCTTATTACAAGGAGTCCATGTTCCCTCCGATGGAATTGGAAGGCACCACCTACTACCTGAAGGCGATGAATTGTCCGCATCACCACAAGATTTTTGCCGCCTCACCCCGGTCGTATAAAGACCTGCCGATGCGATTGGCTGAATACGGTACTTGTTACCGTTACGAGAAATCCGGCGAATTGTTTGGCTTGATGCGGGTGCGGTCACTGCAAATGAATGATGCGCACATTTATTGTACCAAGGACCAATTCGAATCGGAGTTCAAGCGGGTGAATGAGCTTTATCTCCGCTATTTTGAAGTCTTTGGCATTGAAAAATACGTCATGCGGTTTTCAACGCATGAGCCCTCCAAACTGGGTAAAAAATACGTGGACAATCCTGAGCTCTGGGCAGAGACGGAAGACATGGTACGCAGGGTCCTTATCCACAGCGGCATTCCCTATGAGGAGGTGCCGGATGAGGCGGCCTTCTATGGTCCAAAAATCGATATCCAGATCTGGAGCGCCATCGGGCGTGAATTCACCCTGGCCACCAACCAGGTGGATTTTGCGCAGCCTTTGCGTTTCAACCTGACCTACACAACCAGTCAGAATGAACAATTGCACCCGATCGTCATTCACCGGGCTCCTTTGAGTACCCATGAACGCTTTATCGGATTTCTGCTGGAGCATTATGCCGGCAAGTTTCCCATGTGGCTGGCGCCTAAGCAGTGTGCCATTTTACCTATTGCCGACCGTCACATACCCTTTGCCGAATCAGTGGTTAAGCAGTTAAAGGCAGCAGGAATCCGCTGTCAGCTTGATGATCGCAGTGAAAGTATTGGTCGCAAAATCCGGGATGCCGAAACCGGTAAGATCCCATACATGCTGATCATCGGCGATAAGGAGCAGGAAGCAGGCCAGGTGGCAGTTCGCAAACAGGGTGAAGGTGATCAGGGCTCGATGGAAGTGATGGCCTTTGCCCGGCAAATCGGGCAGCTCGTAGAAGACATGCGGTGAATCAGGTTAGAAAGCCAACTTTACGGTGATTAATTTTTTAATGGATTGAACCCAGGTGTCATCCTTCACCTGGATACGGATTACTTTTCCTTCCGGATATTTCTTGCCTTCCTCCAGGGTCTTTTTGATCCAGGGGTCGAAGTCGGATGCATAAATGTGTTCGAGTGCCCGGGGGCCAAAGATCATGGTCGTCAGGAAATACCCTTCACGCGGCGACAGATAAATGATGGCTCTTTTTTTGTCTTTTATGCGATAACTCCACCCATATTTTTTACTATAGTAACTCCACAAGTCCTCCGCGCGGGGATATTTTTCATAGACGTAATCACGTAATTGTTGCCAATGGACGAATGTTTTGCCGAGATGGAATTCCAGACCCGGGGCATTCGGCATTTCGTCCTGGTCCATGAAGACACTGACGCCGGGATCTTCACTCATTGGTTAATCAGTTGCACCCCATTTGGTACCTGGAAAGCTCATCATTGTTCGGGAAACAAGCTCCGGATTGGGTCTTGTCAGGCACGTATCGACTCATGTAGGGGTCGTAAAGGGCATTGGTTAAAAAATCGATTAACGCTTCTTTCTCTTGTACACTCAGATCCACTGGCCGGAAACGGGGAGAGAGCCGGTCTTGGGCTACATTGGGATTTTCAGATACTGCCTTGATTTTGAAATCGATGACATCGGCAATGGTTCCTTTGCTGCTGCCGTGAAAAAAAGTGCGGTAGTCTTTGAGATTATAGAGTTGGGGAACTTTAAACCGGTAATAATCGATTTCCTGGCCGGTAAACAAACCACGACCCAGGTTGCGCGGATCGGAAGCGGAAGTATTCAATCCACCGAACTGATACATATCTGCGGTACCTAACGCATGGAATTCCATGTTGCTGAAACTGGGTCCATTGTGGCAGGTCGTGCAGCGTGCTTTGGTAAAAAAGATCAATGCACCCTGCTTTTGCCTGGCGGTGATGGCCTCCGAATTGCCTTTAAGGTAGTCCTGGAAGGGGGCCTCATTGGTAATCACAGTCCGTAAGTAAGATCCTAAGGCAAAGCTGGCGGTCTGATAATTATACCGGTTGTTTTCAGGCACATCCGGGAAGGCCAAATCAAAATAGGCCCGGTAACCATGGGTATTCAGTACTCTTTCATTGACTTCCATCCGGTGCAGTACCATGCCTTCAATGTTCTGACTTTCCAGACCCTCATAACCTAAATGATTAACTTTAGAGAGTTCGTCCGTCCAGTAATCTTCGGTACCGGCATTGACTTTATGGGCGCCAAATAGTCCGCTCCACAAGGTATTGGTCACATAGGTGACATTCATGATGCTGAGTGGTCGCACCCCCTGGGCATCGAGTTCATCCTCCTGATAGGTGGTTAATTTCTCCCGGTAAGATCCAAGGATACCAAAACCGGAGGCACCATCGGCGATGCCCTGCGCCCTGCCGGGAAGAAATCCGGCAGCAGGTACGTGGCAAGTGGAGCAGGAATAGGTTTCATAACATTCCTGCTTTTTTGAAAGCTGGGCCAAAGCTGGGTCGAAAAAGATCATTTGACCCAGTTTTATTTTTGCCGGAGTGATGGTATTGTGTGGATCCTGATTGGGCAGCCGGTCGGTTTTGGTAGGATCTGCCAGGATGTAATAATCCGCATGACCGGTCGGTGCCGACTGAGCCATTGCAGCCAGTAATTCCTCATCTAAATTGGCAGAAACCACTTCACGCTGGCATTGACTCCACAAAATCATTGAGCCGGCCAATGCCATCAATTTGATCCAATTTTTTTGTTGCGTAAAATTTACCTTCATATACCGATTTTTTAACTGCAAGATCCGGTTGGGGGAAGTTGCATCCCATCCCGTCTATTTTAAAATCCCTATACTCAAAAATGATTCGTTTCCCTGTGGCTGGTAGGGTACGAAATTAGTGACTTGGCTTAAAGGGCATGATGATCCGGATCATTAGTAACTTTGAGTTGTATCATCTTGGTTTTATGATCCATACCGAACGGCTAGAATTATTCCCGGCAAATGAAACGGTGCTGATCGCTGCACTGACCGATACCCGGATGTTAGCGTCTGCATTGGGCTGTCAGATAGAAGGCCGCTGGAGCGAATTTGGCCGGGCACCCCTCGAATATGCTCTAAAGAAAATAAAAGCCAATGCCCGGGAAGGGGCCTGGTGGACGTATTTTCCCATCGAAGTGGCTACCAACCGTCTGATAGGAACCTGCGGGTACAAAGGCCCGCCTGATGATGAAGGCATCGTGGAAATCGGATATGAGGTGATTCCGGATCGCAGAAGACTGGGTTTTGGGAAGGAAATTGCAGCTGCCTTGATTCGACATGCCTGGTCCGATCCACGGGTACTCAAGGTGTTGGCCCATACCCTTGCCGATACCAATCCCTCCAGTCGGATATTACGTTCTTGCGGTCTCCATTTTGTCCGTGCACTGATCGACACCGAAGATGGTCCGATCTGGCAATGGGAGATCAACCGCCCGGGCTGATTCCTTCCTGTTCAATCCCTTTGCGACCAATTTGAAAGCCATTGCGACTTAATTGAAATCAATCTAAGCCGGAGTAACGGAGCTTTGTTCCAACAATAAAATCAACGGCTTATGAAAAAGGTATTAAAGATCACGGGATACATTTTGGGCGGTATCCTGTCGCTGCTCCTGCTTGGTGCACTCTACATTAATTTTACCGGGATTCCTTCCTATGACGTACCATCATTGAATTATCACGTTCAGATGGACAGTCAATCCATCGCAGAAGGTAAGCGGATCGCCAGCATGGTTTGCTTTGATTGTCACCGCGGTGAAAATGGACGCCTGGAAGGAAATATGATGTTTGGCCCGGGTAATCCATCGGCATTTGGCGAGGTGTATGCGGCGAACATTACCCAGCACAAGACATTGGGCACCGGCCGGTATAGCGATGCGGAACTGGCCGTTCTCCTCCGGACCGGCATCAAGCGAAATGGACAATATGCACCGCCCTGGATGCCCAAGTTTCCGCACCTTTCAGACCAGGACCTGAACAGCATCATTGCTTATTTACGATCAGATGCTCCTGAACTCCAGGCCAGTGACAAACAACATCCGGAAAACAAGCCTTCTTTTCTGGCGAAATTGTTATGCCGCGTGGCATTCAAGCCATTGCCACTACCCGAAGGAGCGGTTAATGCGCCAGATCCTTCCGATCGTGTTGCTTTTGGGAAATACATTAGTACGGCTAAAGTGGAATGTTATTCCTGTCATTCACTCGATTTTGCGAAAGTAGATGTCATGTACCCGGAACAATCCGAAGGCTATTTTGGAGGGGGAAATGGGTTTGATGAAGGACATGGGATCATCTATTCTGCCAATCTGACCATGGACGAAGAGACGGGATTGGGATCCTGGACGGAAGAACAGTTTGTCCAGGCTGTCCGCTATGGTTTGGACAGGAATAATCAACCGCTGCGGCAGCCAATGAAACCTTTTGGGGCATTGACAGTGGATGAAGTAAAGGCTATTTGGGCTTATTTACAGACCATCCCCAAACTAAATCATGCCATTGACCGGGGCACCGCCCAATGATCCAGCCGGGTCAGGGTATTTTCGACGGATCGATGACCAGATGACGGATGTGGGTGCGTTCCCAGGTGTAGGTGACATGGACCAGGCCATCCGGTGACTGGATGACCGCCGGATAAGAGAATTCACCGCGTCCTTCTTCAAGGACATAAGGATCACTCCAGGTCTGGCCATCGTCATCGGATACTGCCAGATGAATGGACTTCCGGTTGTCCTGGGTGTGATTGTAGATTAATACCAGTCTTCCGTTGATGAGCTTGACTACATCAATTCCGGCATTCGGATTGGGCAAAGCGGTTGCGGTGGCCGTGGACCAGGTAAGTCCCTGATCGGAAGAGGTTGCAAACATGATCTTACCCAAACGCTGGGTGGATCGCATCAGCATGCGGATCTCACCATTTTCCGTTTCCCAAAGGGTTGGCTGAATCACCCCCCACGGCTCTCCGGGAACGGTAATGGGTCCTTGTTTGCTCCAATGCAAACCCCGGTCGATGCTGCGTTCCACCCAGACGGTCCATGCCCGGTAAGGGGCACCCGCCGGTGAGTCGCTGCGATAACCCGCTTCCACTGAACTACCAGCCAGCCAGGTTCCATCCGCCAACAACAATGGCTTGCAACGGATTGGACCCAGCAAACCGGCAGGCAGGTATTGCACTTCACTCCAGGTTTCTCCGGCATCTGTGGAAGTCCGATAGGCACCAATCCACTGTTGAGGACTGGGTCCAATTTTAAAGTAGAGCCACAGCTGTCCGTTTTCTTGGAACAAAACGGGATTCCAGGTTGGTATGTGTGGAAAATCCGTCATTGCGACCGGTTCAGACCAGCCCTGGCCCGGGTATTTACGAGAGAGCCATATTTCCACATCATCCCGGCTTTCTCCCGATCCGCCAAACCATGCAGCCAACAAGGTGCCGGTTGGTAATGCGACGATGGTAGAAGCGTGCGCACTGGGAAAAGACGCTTTCTCATAAATGAATTCGCGGGTTGTGATAAATGGATCGGCCGGACGAAATCCCTGACCATATCCTTTTAGCATCGATACGACCAGACAAAAGGAGAGCATTAAACGCATGGAATTAAACTTTTTAGTGTCCATCAAGATATCATTTCCCCGGGGTGTCCGGTAGCCGGTGTTTATTATTGTCGGACATGTTGTTGACCGTCCAGACGATGTTTTGTTGGAAGGGTTGCGTGCGCACAGGGCAACCTTCCAGATGGCAAATTGCACAGGAAAAGGGTAAACAACCATCCGTATGGATAAAAAATTCAACCCGGTCGCCGAATTGTTTCCGGATCAGGCCGGTCAAAGCGTCAACCTGATCATGCGCTTCATGGACATTCAGGTACCAGGGCAGGGTCAGATGGCAGTCAATGTGCAGCAAAGGACCGTATTTGATGATTCGTAAATTATGGATATCAACCCAGGCAGTTTGCCGGTGTTGCTGCAGGTAATCGGCCAGCTCCAGCAATAGTTCCTGGTCCCTTTCATCCATGATTCCCGCAAGGGCCTTACGGACAATACGTACCCCTTGAACTAAAATGATGCATGCAAAGATCAGGGCGACTGCACCATCGATCCAGGTATACCCGGTCCAGGCTAACAGGGCTAATCCGACCAGTATACCCAGTGAAGTGTATGCGTCGGTCATCAGATGTTTCCCCGACGCTTCCAGTGCCAGGGAATGGGTCTTTACCCCTTGCCGGTGCGTATACCATCCGAGCACCCAATTCAATGATCCGGCGATAGCCACCAACAGGATTCCCACGGATAAGTCGTGAATGGCTTCGGGATTGGTCAGTTTGCGAACCGCCTCAAAAATGATCCAGCACCCGGCAAGAAAAATCAGTCCTCCTTCCAGTCCGGCGGAGACAAATTCGATCTTTCCATGTCCATAGGGATGATTGGCATCCCTGGGCTGCCTCGAAAGCCAGATGCTGTACAGGCCAATGGTTCCACCGATGACGTTGACCGTACTTTCCAGCGCATCCGTAAGTATGCTCACCGAACCGGTTAACCACCAGGCCAGGGATTTGATGAGGAACAAAAACAAGCCAATCGCGAGGACCAGTTGCTGGATACGTAAATTGGAAATTGGCTGGGTCATGAGCCAAAGGTAATGGAATGCCGTTGGAGCAGGCATAAAAAAACCCGGAGCATCGTTCCGGGTTTTCCTAGTTCAGGTATGGTATGAATGAAATTAGCCGTGTAATTGAATGATCTATTGTATGGTGATGTCGGCAGCGCCTGAGGACGACTGATGGGTCACCCGCGGTTTGCCATAAATGGTTACGTCGCTGGCGCCGGATGCTTCCACATCCAGTTCACCATTTACAGTAAGGTAGATGTCTGCACCGCCGGAAGCTTCAACGACGGCATTTTGGGTTCTTAAATCGCGTGCCTGCGTATCGCTGCCGCCACTGCATTCAAGTTTGATGGTTTCTGCAGATCCGCTGAGATCCAAGTCCGCGCCACCCGAAGTGTGGCAAACCAGGTTCTGGACATTCAGATCCATCTTGAGGTCACTGCCACCGGAAGCGTGGATGGTAAAACTTTCCGCGCGCAAAGGGGCACTGGTAAAAACATCCGATCCACCGCTGGCTTCTATTTGACGAAGCGTGGTGTAAGTCACATATACGGTGGTTTCCTGATGGTTCGTCCAGTTCCACCGGCGACCTTTGTTGTCAATTTTGATGACCAGGGTATTACCCTGAACCTCAGCAACTACATATTCCATGATGTCCTCGGAAGCTCGAATTTTGACTTCTTCGGACGTGCCGGGAGCGAGGTAGACGTCAATACCGCTTGACACATTGATCTGATCGAAGGATTTAACTTTTTTAGTTTCTTCTTTGGTCTGGGCAAAAATCATGGTAGTACCCACTGCCAATAGAGCCAAAGTCAGGTTTAATCGTTTTTTCATGTTAAGTCTTTTTAAATTGATGCAATCGGTATGGAACAATCCATCGGACCATACCCTGAGGTTTAACATTATAATAGACTACCGGTATCTTAAAAAGGTTGCAATCAACGGGTGTCTTTATCTCTGAAATGAATATCAGATGCCCCGGAGCTACGGCTTTGGCGTACCCGGGGAGAACCATATATGTAAATATCACTGGCGCCGGAAGCATTGGCGTCCAGCATTTCATCGACCCCAAGGTGGACGGTAGATGCACCCGAACAGTCAATATCCGCACTACGGGCACGGAAGGATTTTGCTTTCACTTCACTCGCACCGGAACAGTTGATCCGGACATTCCCTGCCTGGCCAAATAACTTAATGTCGGAAGCACCGCTGCTGGAACAGGTCAGATCGCCGACATCGACTTCAACGTCAAGGTCACTGGCGCCGGATACTTCCAGTGAAAAATGCTCTCCTTCCAGGATGTGCTCGGCCCGGACGGATGAGGCCCCACTGGCTTTGATGGATTCCAGATGGGTATAAGTTACCGTCGCCGTAACGCCTTCCGTATTAAACCAATTACGGAACTTCCAGGAATTGGATCGACGCAATATTAATGTTGACCCATTGTTCTCAATGATGACATCTTCCAATTCTTTTTCACTGCCGGAAATCACCACGCCCGGCTGATTTCCTTGCTTTAGTACAACGGTGTATGAGGAAGAGATACGGATCTTGTCGAAGTCCTTGACATCAATATTTTGCACCTTTTGGGCATGCGTGGATACGATTAAACCCATGACAAAAGCCAGGGTCATTCCGATAGGTAATGCTAATTTCATTTGTTGGCCTTTTTTATATGATACGAAGCAAGTCATAAAAAAGTTACAATTGCAGGCAATAAGTATAAACTTACCATTGGGAATCAATCGTAAACCCATCCGTATCGATGGCTGATCTGCACGGTTGAAAGGGTTCCTTGCTGTTAATGCTAGCTCAGGTATTTCGCGACGATGGGCATGCGACGGCCCATGCCAAAGGCCTTGGCAGATACGCGCAAAACAGGTGCGGTCTGGTGCCGTTTGAATTCATTGATATTGACCAAGCGCAGAATTCGTAAGACCGTTGCATTGTCATACCCTTGAGCGATGATTTCCTGCGGACCTTGTCTTTTTTCAATGTACTGGTAAAGAATGGGGTCCAAAACATCGTATTCGGGCAAGCTGTCCGAATCTTTTTGATTGGGACGTAATTCGGCGGAAGGTGGTTTCCGGATGGTATTCCAGGGAATGATTTCATCCTCGGCGTTGATCCAACGGCAGAGGTCAAAAACCTCGGTTTTATAGACATCTCCAATGACGCTGAGGCCACCGCAAAGATCCCCGTACAGGGTGCCATAACCGACCGCCATTTCGCTTTTATTGGTCGTATTGAGGAGGATGTGACCGAATTTATTGGAGAAGGCCATCAACAGCATTCCACGGTTACGGGCTTGCAGGTTTTCTTCGGTCACATTGAATGGTAAATCGCCAAAATAAGGTTGCAGGACATCAAGGTAGGATTGGTAGATGTTGCCAATCGGAATGATGTCGTATTGGATCCCAAGATTTTCAGCAAGCGCCCGGGCATCCTCTACCGAATGTTGTGATGAAAATGGTGAGGGCATCAACAAGACCCGGACATTTTCTGCTCCCAGTGCCCGAACTGCCAATACCGTCGAGAGGGCAGAGTCGATTCCCCCTGACAAGCCAAGGATGGCTTTTTTGAATCCCAGTTTGCGAAAATAATCTCCAATGCCCATCACCAGTGCATCGTGAATGAGCCGGTTTTTCTCCTTCGGTTGTTCCCGCTGACTGCCACCCTGGATGACGTCATTCAGATCGTAAGTACGAATCGCTTCCATGAAATAAGGAAATTCATCGTGGACCAGGCCATTCGGCGAGAAGATCAGCGAACCACCGTCAAAGAGCAATTCGGTTTGAGCCCCACAATGGTTGACATAAAACAAAGGCAAATGGTACCGTTCCACGTTGGCTTTCAGCACATGGATGCGCTCTTCCGCGTGATCCCAGGCAAAAGGTGACGCCGAAATATTGATCATTACCTCCGGTTTTGCCGGCATCAGTTCGTCCATTGGGCAGATGGTGTACAACGGATTTTCATTGCCCAGGTTCCAGAGGTCTTCACAAATGGTTATAGCCAGCCGTATTCCTTTAAAGTCAAAACTCAGAAATGCATTCCCCGGCTCGAAATAGCGGTATTCATCAAATACGTCGTAGGTAGGCAACAGGGCTTTGCGGAAAACCTGTTGGATTTTACCCTCATATAAAAAATAGGCTGCATTGTACAGGTCCTTGCCTTCCACCACCGGATTGACGGCAGGTGCGCCGACAACGACGCCAATCGTATCGGCAGCGGTTGCCAGCCGGGCAATGCTGTCGTCACTACGTCGGATAAAATCATTGAATTCCAGAAAATCGCGTGGTGGGTAACCACAGGTGGCCAGTTCGCTGAAACAGACCAAATCCGCTTTCTGGTCCTTTGCCACCTGGATGGCATCCAGCATTTTCTGAGTGTTCTGCTCAAAATGGCCAATATGATAGTCCAATTGGGCGATACAAATACGCATAGGCAGGCGTCCTTTGAGATGAAGTAAAAACCATTGCAAAGGTAAAAATGTTTCGTCCGGGTAGGATGGGATCAACCGGTTAATGGGATAGGAAGATGATGATATTTTCGTATTTTGCCGCCCTCCAAGTTTAAAACACGACGTCGCCTTATGTCATCCTTTGTTGTCTCCGCACGTAAATATCGGCCAACCCGCTTTTCGGATATGGTGGGGCAAGAGCATATCGTGCGGACGCTACAAAATGCCATCCGGCAGGATAAACTGGCCCATGCCTTTTTATTTTGCGGGCCCCGCGGTGTCGGCAAGACTTCGTGCGCCCGGATCCTGGCCCGGACCATCAACTGCCTTAACCGCACTGCCGATGGGGAAGCTTGCGGGACCTGTGCTACCTGTAAATCGTTTTCCGAACAGCAATCCTTCAATATCATTGAACTGGACGCGGCTTCCTATAATTCGGTCGAACACATTCGAAATCTGACGGATCAGGTAAGGTTTCAACCGCAGCAGGGAGCCTATAAAGTATTCATCATCGATGAAGTGCATATGCTGTCTCCGTCGGCATTCAATGCTTTTTTGAAGACCCTGGAAGAGCCGCCGCCTTATGCCTTGTTCATTTTGGCGACAACGGAAAAACACAAAATCATCCCGACCATCCTGAGCCGGTGCCAGATCTTCGATTTCCGGAGGATACCGACAGCCCAAACGGTGGCTCACCTGGAACACATCTGTGCCGAAGAGGGCATTCAGGCCGAAGACGAATCCTTGCACATCATTGCGCAAAAAGGAGAGGGTTCTCTGCGTGACTCCTTATCAATCTTTGACCGGCTGGTCAGTTTTACCCAGGGAATGCTGACCTACGAGAATACCATCGAGAATCTGAACGTCCTTGACTACGATTACTACTTTCGAATGGTCGAAGCTTTCCTGGTGGAAGACTACAGTCAGGCGTTTACGATTTTTGATGAGATCCTGCGGAAAGGTTTTGAACCGGAAACCTTTGTACTGGGCCTTGGAGAGCATCTGAGACAACTGCTGGTGTGTAAACAACAACAAACTGTCCCTTTATTGGAAGCCAGCGAGCAATTAAAGGTAAGATATGCCGAACAGGCGACCACGGTGCCTCTGCGCTTTCTGCTGAGTGGATTGCAAATCATCAATGATACGGACATCGCTTTTCCCCGGGCACGAAATAAACGGCTGCACGTAGAATTGGCTTTGCTAAAGATGAATTACGCCCATCGACAGGAAATTAAAGTGCCGGCCACGACCACGGAAAAAAAAAGCCCTGACGTAACCGGAACCGGGAAAAAAGAGGTATTTGACCTGCCCCGGGAACCTGCCAAAGCCCAGCCCAAACCGGAGAAACCGTCAAAGGAACCCGCAAAAACAAAGGAGCTTAAAACACGGGACCTGAAAGCCGAGCCGGAATCCTCCCTCGATACACCTTTACTGATGAGCCTGGAGCACATCGAGCAACAGATCCGTGAACAGGAGGATGAAAGAGAATCGCATCTCGAACTGAGTCAGGAGAACGTAATAAAACTCTGGGAAGAATATACGTCACAAGTTGAATCCCCATCGTTGAAAAGTGTTTTGATGAATGTGGGGATTGAGTTAAAAAAAGAACTGATCCATTGTGGGGTAGGGACTCAGTTTGCCCGAACGGTACTCCAGCAGGAAAACGATCTGGTCCAGTACATCCGGGACCGGGTCGGGATACCATCCTTACAGATGGAAATCTATATTGATCCTGACCGTGCTCCGGAGGACATGGATCAAAAACGGAAAATGCTGACCAATAAGGAGAAATTTGATCTGATGGTGGACACCAATCCGGCCATTAAAGACCTGCAGGAGCGTTTTTCGTTGCGCATCGATCACCATGGGTGAGGCAGGGAATTTTAGCAAACCCCGTGGTGGATAGGATCAAAATTTTCCATCATTTGTCAATCCTTTTCCCGGTTGCTTCGTGTGGTGTTCTTCGGATTACCTGATTTATTTCGTAATATGGTTTCGCGTACCGGGTAGGCCCTGTCAACCTTATACAAATTTCTTTGGTCTGTTAAATAGTTATCGTCATGACAAATACATCTCCATCCCGCCGGAAATTCATTAAGGATTCCGCTTTGGGGGCGGCTGCCATTTCATTACCGTTTACCGCGAAAAGTTATCGCCGTATTCTGGGCGCCAATGACCGGGTCCGGGTAGGTATTGTCGGTTTTTCAAATCGTTGCCGGGGATCCCTGATCCCGGCTTTTCAGAATAATTACCAGGAGACCAATTTTGAGATTGTAGCCTTGTCGGACATCTGGAACCGCCGCCGTGAGGAGGGTGCAGCGTATCTAAAAGAGCGTTTCGGCACGACCATTGATGTTCATCCCAACAATGAAGCACTCTATGAAGCGAACGGCATTGACGCCGTGATCATCTCAACGGCTGATTTTCAGCATGCATTACATGCCGTACAAGCGGCTGAAGCCGGTAAGGACGCCTATGTCGAAAAACCTTTCGCGGAGACCATGGCGGATGCCCGGGTGGCTCTTAAAGCCATCAAAGAGGCAGGGATAATCGTCCAAATAGGTTCCCAGCGACGTAGCGGAGCCAATTACCACAAGGCCAATGAATTCATCAAATCCGGAAAATTTGGTGATATCGTCATGGTGGAGATGACCTGGAATGTCAATCAGCCGGGACGCTGGCGACTGCCTGAATTAACCGCCAGTATCCGTGAAAGTGATACCGATTGGAAACGTTATCTTCTGAACCGGCCCTATGAGCCCTGGGATCCCCGTAAATACCTTGAATACCGGCTGTTCTGGCCATTCTCATCCGGTATCCCCGGCCAATGGATGTCGCATCAGATCGACACCGTACACTGGTTCACGGACATACCACATCCACGCAGTGTGGCAGCCAACGGTGGCATTTACCTGTGGAAAGACGGCAGGAAAAATTTCGATACAATGACCGCGGTTTTCGATTACGGACCACTGAATGATCCCTCCCGGGGCTTTCAGGTGGTTTACTCTTCACGATTTACGAATGCCGCCGGGGGAACCAAGGAGATCTACTATTCGAACGGCGGCGAACTAAACCTCGATACGAATAAGGTAACGCCAACCGGTGGACTTAATGAAAACTTTGCCGCTCAAATGGGGATGAAGCCGAACTTGCTGGAAGAATTTGATCTATCATCTTCTGGTGACGCGCAAGTATCCACCTCCGCAGATACCGGTGGTGATCCGCTGACCACTGCCCATATGCGTAACTGGATGGATTGCGTACGCAGTCGCCAGACACCTAATGCACCGGTGGAAGCTGGATACAATCATTCCATTGCCAACATTATGACCAATGCCGCATTGCGGACCGGTCAATACGTGACATTTGACGAAAAAAACCAGGATGTCCTGGCCGGCGGCAAAGTATTTCAATATTGACAAAGTCGAGTCAGAAATTTTATGAGATAATGGCATTTAAATACTTTTGGAAACCACTGCTGACCGGTTGGTGTCTGCTCCTTGCCCATCAGATGACCGCACAATCCCATCCGACCATGCCTGGCACAGAATTTATAACCCATCCGGAAGATTCTACCATTGAAGTACGGATTGATGGCGCTTACTTTACCAGTCTTCTTTATTCGAGGACCTTGGAAAAACCCATTCTGTATCCTCTGATCAGCCCCCAGGGACTGACGGTAACCAGAGGTTTTCCGAGGGATCCGCGACCCGGCGAACGGATTGACCATCCCCATCAGGTCGGGTTATGGTTTAATTACGGGGATGTGAACGGTCTTGATTTCTGGAACAATTCATCGGCCATACCTAACGACCAGCTTGAACAATACGGAAAAATTGTTTTGGATAATTACAAATTGGTTGAAGACCAGGATGTGCCGTCCCTGACGATCCATTGCACCTGGCAGGATCATGCCGGGAATGGGTTACTCCGGGAGAAGACCATTTTCAAATTCCAGCGCTTGGATAATGCGAATGTCATTGATCGCATCACCACCCTGAGTGCCATCGTTGAGGTAACCATGGAAGACAATAAAGAAGGCCTGATCGGCATGCGTGTTTCACGTGAGCTTGAGCTACCTTCGGATCAACCGGCCATCTTTACCGATGCGCAAGGCCATGCAACGGAAGTAAAAGCATTGGACAATTCCAGGGTGACCGGCAATTACCTCAGCAGCGAGGGCCTTACGGGTGATGCGGTGTGGGGAACCAGGGGTCGCTGGGTTAGGCTGGCAGGGGTCCTGGAGGGAAAGCCGGTATCCATTGTCATCATTGATCATCCGGACAATGTGGGATATCCAACGTATTGGCATGCCCGGGGATACGGATTATTCGCCGCTAATCCATTGGGACAATCCGTCTTCTCGTCCGGTGAACAGGCTTTGCATTTTAGGTTATCAAAAGGAAGCTCCCGGACATTCAGATACCGGGTGGCTGTCCATGACGGTAGTGCACTTCCAACGGCCGTTATTGAAAAGTGGTTTGAAGATTTTTCTCGTAATCAATAGTGGAAAATGCATATTGACCAAACACATCCACGCCGCACCTTCATTAAGCACCTGGCTTTCACGCCACTTTTATTAAGTCCGCTCGCCACCGCATGGTTTGCCGGGCGCAGGAAAATGCAACTGGGTTTGGTCACTTATCTGTGGGGTAAAGATTGGGATGTGCCTACTCTGATCAACCGTTGTACGGAAACCCAAATTCTTGGCGTTGAACTACGCACGGAACATGCACATGGCGTCGATCCGGGCTTGTCAACCGAAAGCCAACGGGAAGTGCGAAAGCGTTTTGAAGACAGTCCGGTGACCCTGGTTGGCTTGGGCACCAATCAGGATTTCCATCATCCCGACCCGGCTAAACGGAGAGCTTCTATTGAACGAACGAAAGAATTTATCCGGCTGTCTCAAGCGGTTGGCGGATCCGGGGTTAAAGTCAAACCCAATGCCCTTCCGAAAGAAGTGCCTGTCGTGAAAACCATTGAGCAAATAGGTCAATCGCTTAATGAGGTCGCCCGGTATGGCGCCGATTACGGACAGGAAATCCGCGTCGAAGTTCATGGAGAGGTCACCCAGGAATTGCCCGTCATGAAAGCGATCATGGATGTAGCAGACCATCCGAATGTGAAGGTTTGCTGGAACTGCAATGAACAGGACCTGTGGGGAAATGGCCTGGAGGCGAATTTTAATCTGGTCAGAGACCGGTTTGGATCCACCCTGCACGTTCGTGAACTTGATATTGGCCCTTATCCTTACCAGCAATTGATGACTTTATTGGTCAATTCCAATTATCAGGGCTGGGTATTGCTGGAATGCCGCACTGATCCGCAGGATAAAATAGCTGCCCTCAATCATCAGCGTTTGGT
>JAGQXC010000010.1 GCA_020436785.1 Saprospiraceae bacterium
AAAGAGAGCAAGTCTTCTGCCAGGGGAAGGTAGCCGTTTAACCCGTGGCAAGTTCAAACAACAACCAAGTCTCGGGATCCAGAATGACATCAGTTACCTCCCCATCGTACGCCCATTGAAACGTTTGTTGCTCCTCGGTGACCTCAACTTTTTGGATACTTTTCGTACCATCCTTAAATCGGAATTGCAATTCAAGCGGAAAATGGAAATGTCCTGGTTGCTGGGTTTGCTTCAGAGTTAAGGTGAGGACTTTTCCTTTGTATTTCCAGTCTACATCCAGTACCGGATGACCTGGCGTAAACAACCATTGTTGGAAAAAATTCTCCAGGTCCTCACCCGTCACTTCTTCCATCACGGCTTGAAAATCTGCTGTGGATGCATTTCCAAGGGCATACCTGCGGTAGTACTCCCGGATGCCCATCCAGAAAGACTGATCGCCGATCCGGTGCCTTAACATATGGAGCACCCAGGCACCTTTTTGGTAGGAGTTGGGATTCAGTAATTTGAAATAGTCGGTTACCCCTTCCTGGACGACCGGAATGGAAGCTTTCTTCTGATAGTTGATCACCGATTGACGTTCTTTTTGCAGGTAGGATACCAGGCTATCTCTGCCCATGGCATGTTCGGTATACAAATCGGTACAATAGGTAGCAAAGCCTTCACTGAGCCAGATGTCGGACCAGTCTGCTTCGGTGGCTGAATTGCCAAACCATTGATGGGCGATTTCATGAGCTAACAGGCGTTTGATTCGTCCTTGACCGGTCACCGAATTCTCAAAATAAAAGATGTTGCTGGCATTTTCCAACCCCCCAAACCGAGTGGTTGATTGGACATTGGCCAACTTGGCAAATGGGTAGGGACCAAGTTGTTCTATATAGAAATCCAGGATCGGCATGGCCAGGCCATAGTCAAAATAACCGGCTTCCCGGTTTTCTGGATACACCCAGGAAGTTACCGGGATATCCCGGATTTCTCCCACCTGCTGCACGGCAAATGGCGCGGCACCAATCGCCATGACTTTGGTAGGAAGCGGCGTTTTGGACGCGTAGACCGTCAGTTGATGGTCCGGATCCAGATTCACCGTTTCGACGAGGCGGCCATTCGCCACCACCTGCACCTGGGGAGGAGCAACGATTTCCCAGCGAACATAGGCTTTATCTGACGGGTGGTCGACGCAAGGAATCCAGTTTTGTGCCCGGTTGGGCCAATTGTCGGAGAATATGGTCCGGTCCCCGAATTTATTCTGACCGATATAGAGCCCGTCGCGCGGAATGCCATGGTAATAGATCTTAAAATGTTGCGTGGATCCCTCCAGTACGCGGGTGGTCAAAAACAGACTGGAGTCCGACTGAGAATAGGGAATGGCCAGGGTGTCCGCAAAGACCGAATCGACACGCATGCCCTTGCCATCGGCACCCCCGGCAATAAGATCAAGCCGGAAGCGGTCCGCGTCGTGATTGAAATGAATGGTAACGGTTGCGACGCCATGGATGACATCGGACGTTTTATCCAGCTCCAGATGAAATTGATATTGCAGCACATCAAGGTTAGGTAGTCCCCAGGATTGAGTGTAAATGACAATAGGCAGGAGCAGGAGAGGCAGGGCATGGAAGAGCTTCATGGTTCAATGCAATGATGGATGGGAAAGATACGGAATTAGGCATCCTCATTCAGGTCACTCCTCCGGATAAATTTACCCAATTTTACTATCGATTGGCTATCTTCCAGAGCAAGAACAATTTGTGGATGGATAACCCAGAGGTTGCACGGTCAGACCCTTCCGGGACGGTCAAAATGGGTAGGCAGGTTGCCTTTATCCTGCATGGTCGAACGCGTGGACAAACCCACTTGCGGCATGAGATTCGCCGGGTGTTCGAACCGGATTACCGAATTCATTTTTTCGCTACCGCTTTTGCCGGCCATGGACAACAGCTTGCCCGGGAAGCAATTCAGGCCGGGCTTCTTTGTTTGGTTGCGATTGGTGGTGACGGCACGGTCAACGATGTGGTCAATGGAATGTTGGATGCGGTTGCATCAATTCAGGCTGTCTCCTTAGACCACCTGCGGTTGGGTATCCTTGGCCGGGGTTCAGGGAACGACTTTATCCGAAACATGGCTGGAGCCCGAAGCATTCGCGAATTGTATGAAGATATCCGGCAGGACCGGAACATTTGGGTGGACCTGGGAGAACTAGATTTTGCCGGGATTGAATCTGAACGCGCCAAACGCCTCTTCATTAACATTGCCGATATTGGTTTGGGCGGGGTCGTTGCCCACCGCATCACCCGGATACCCAGATGGGTGCCTCCATTACTCAAATATCAATTCAGCATTATCCATACCCTACTGCAATACCGCCATCAGCGCATCCGGATATCCGGACCGCAGCAACATCGCGAAGGTACGATCCTTGCGCTCATCCTGGCGAACGGAAAGTTCTTTGGGAAAGGGTTGGGCATCGCACCCCATGCCCACCTGCAAGACAAGTTGCTGGCCGTCGTTTGGATCGGTAATGTGACTATCCGAGAATACCTGCGTTACCTGCCCCGGATCCGCCGATGTCTGCCCATCGAGCATCCTGAATTGGAGTATTTCAATACCAATAATCTGTCTATTGACCATCTTGATCGCCCACTTCCCATCGACATGGATGGTGAGTTCGTCGGGTATACGCCAGCCCGGCTAAGCGTCCACCCACATTCTCTTCGGGTATACGGAACACTTCTGGAAGGTTAATGCAGTGAACGGGATTAATTTCCGTTCAATTTGGGTTTGGCCCGTTATTTCCATTATTTTAACCGGAAGTACTCATTTTCAGAACATGAACAACGTCCCCTGGTGAAATACTTCAGGCAGGACAATCTTCAGGAATGATTGCATTATGAAAGGAGTTTTTAGTGCCTTCAGACGCCAAAAATTATCCAAAGGAAAGTTCGGATCGTATGGGGCCTACGCTTTCGGAGAGTTATTACTTATCGTCCTGGGTATTCTGATCGCACTGGCTATCGATAACTGGAATCAGGATCGGCAAAACCGGCACCTCGAACACTATTACCTCACCGGTTTAAAAGAGGAATTTCAGCAGAATAAAATTAGACTCGGAAGTTTGATCGAGGTCAACCGCGCCAGTTACCAATCTGCCGGGGATTTGGCCGATTACCTGGTATCGCCGCAAGAGTCGTGGGACGAACATCAATTATCCCAACAATTATTTCATGCGCTGGCCTACGAGATCAACTACAATCCAACCCAATCCATGCTTCAGGAAGTCATCAATACGGGAGGACTGAACCAAATTACGGACCAGACTTTGAGGAAGCACCTGGCAGGGTGGGAGCCTTTTGTTCAGCAGGTCCGATGGCAGGAAGATGCCCTGCGGGAAGAGCGTCAACATGTGCTGAATCTTTTTCGTGGCGATTCCGGGAGCATTCGCACCGTCCTTGAAGACAATGACCTGGCGACACAAGAGATGGGGCTAGTAGCCAATCCGGATCCAGCTACCAACCAGCAAATTATCCGGTCCCGCTCTTTTGAAAACCGGATGTTGATGTATTTACTAACCGCTCAACGGACAGAGTCGGAATTGTACCGGCCATTGATGCAAGAGATTGACATCATTCTGGAACTGATCAAACGTGAATTGAATTAGATCATCCGTCGTGGAATTTCCAGGCACACTATTCGTTAAATTCCTATTAAACCAGTCTCCGGCCTTGGTCTCCTTAGGATGAATTGTGCAAATTAAGTAATAAAGCAACGGAGGCATGGCCAAGGTTAACCGGCAGATGTTGATTCTTTACGCATTATTGACCCTGGGGCAAATGCATGCACACCCGTCCTGGGGAATTGTTGTTGATGACAATCACAACATTTACTTCGCCGACCTTTTTCATCATGGCGTCGGTTCGGTGTGGAAATTAACCGCGAATGGTGAATTGCAACTTTTGTTGCGTGATTTTCATGCCCATAATGTAAATCTGGATGCTGACGGCAACCTCATTACTTCCAATGGAGAGGGCCTTCAATACATGGTCAGGATTTCGCCTGCCGGACATCAGGATACCTTGATTCAGAGCAACGATTACCGTGAATTTAATGGAGGAAATGCTGCCATAACACCGCGTGGTCAAATTTTTTTTGGTGCCGAAAAATACCTTTGGCGCATCAATGAAATTCAGCAAAAAGAAAAAATCGGTGATTTTGAATTTGGATGGAATCAAACGGTTTTTGCCGACCGTGATGGAAATTATTATGGTCCGGATATTGGTGGAGGCATAGGCAGAGTGATTAAAATAAATCCGGATGGAATGGCAACGGTTTTCGCGGATGAACTGATCACTAAATTTGACCGGCCCTGGGATCCGCATTTTGAAGTCCTGTTAGGTATGGCGGAAGGATGTGGTGGAGCCATTTACATCGCTGAGGTAGCCGGTAAACGCATCATCCGGATGACTGACCATGGGGAAGCGGAGACCTATTACACGGCAGAAGGATATTGGGTCCCTTCCGGCCTGACCTTCCATGAATGCGATGCTTATATTCTCGAATTCGAAGATCACCAAGGCTACCACGGACCCCGGATCGTACGATTGACGGCAGAAGGTGGGAAGTCCGTTGTGTTTGATTACGACACTTATCAGCGCGGACAGTTTCCGGGAATACCGGCACAGGAACCTCGGCATCGAGGGGACTGGTTGGCCATCTTCGGCATGGCGGGAATGGCCATCCTGATCCTTACGCTAGTCAGGTATTCCCGGCGCAGGGTGATCCCTCGAATTAGTTAATCGCCGGCTGGTATCTGCGGGAATGTGGATAAGGTTTCGGCGGGACACCGTATTTTGCCGGTTATGAATCAAAGACACCTGATCCGCACCGATGTGCAAAATCCGGATTTCAGAATGCTGGTCAAACATCTGGATCAGGAGTTGGCCCTCATTGATGGGGAGGAGCATGCCTTTTACGCCACCTTTTTCCATACGGATATCATTCGTTATGTGCTGATCGCTTACGATGGAGGTCAACCCATCGCCTGTGGTGGATTGAAAGATTTTGATCCGAATTCCTTGGAAATCAAACGTATGTACACCCTGCCCGATTACCGCTCCCAGGGCATCGGGTCTCTCCTTTTGGCAGGATTGGAAGCCTGGGCGGGCGAACTGGGATTTTCTCGGTGCCTGCTGGAAACCGGAACCCGTCAACCCGATGCCATCCGCCTTTATGAAAAGAATGGCTATACCCGGATACCCAATTTTGCGCCTTACGATCAAGCACCTCTCAGTGTTTGTTTTCAGAAATTACTAATCCTTTAAGCTGACCGATTCTACGACTTTTTTCGAATGGGTTTGATGGTCAGCGTGTGGGAATAACGATGAGGATACACGCGGTAACCATTCAAGACCGGTAGAGCGGTTCCGCCTACGCCGGTCGTTTGATAATCCAGATTCAAAGTAATGCCTGTCGCCGGTAATAATTGATAAGTATACAAAGCCCTGGTCAGGTTTTCGGTGGTAAAGGGATAGGCATTGAAATTAAACGGCTCATTCATGGC
>JAGQXC010000145.1 GCA_020436785.1 Saprospiraceae bacterium
ATTTCCGTAACCCAGTTAGCGGGAATGCCCAAAAGGGGCCTTAGTTTGTACTGGATGATCATGCCCGGATACATCGGAACACCCTCAATCTCACTGAGTACCTCAAATTGCATTTCAGTTGGGGTGATCCTGGCCAGGTTTTCCGGCCTGGAAAAGAATTGCCAGGCTTCATCAAGGGTGATGGGTAGGAGCATTTCCCAACGTTTTACCCGCAATCGCATTTACACCCGGTTTAATTTAATATTCATCAAAGCCAGAAACAATAATGCCATCTTATGGGGATTTGAGATGCGAACCCGCTTTTGGAACAGGGTATGGGGCTTGCAACTGCGAATTTTCAGGAATAGCGCTTTGTAATAGACATAGGCAGAGTAAACCCCAATCTTGACTTCCCCGGGCAACTTACTAATGGATTCACGCGCCATACGGAAATCTTCTGCAATTTCCTGTTCGATGGCTGCTTTAAGCTCATCATTCAACTGGCCGGAAGTCCAATTGGGAAAATAGATCCGTCCCAGTTCTTCTTTGTCCGCCTTGATGTCACGGAGGAAATTCACTTTCTGAAAGGCGGCACCCAACCGCATGGCGCCTGGCTTTAGCCGTTCGTAACCGGCTTGATCGCCCCGGCAGAAGACCTTTAGGCACATTAACCCCACTACTTCGGCAGAACCGAGTATATACGTTTCAAAAAGTTCTCTCTCGTAATCCTGAGGATGGAGATCCATCTCCATACTGTGTAGAAACTGGTCGATGAGTTTACGTTCGATTCCAAAGGTATTGACCGTTTTTTGAAAGGCATGGAGAATAGGATTCAAACTAATACCATCTTCAATAGCCTGATAGGTATCAGACCTGAATTGATGAAGCAATGCCTCCTTGTCGTAATCATGGAAGGTATCCACGATTTCATCGGCTAACCGGACAAAGCCATAAATAGCAAAGATATGGGGCCGGATGGAACGTTCGATCATCCGGATTCCCAATGAAAATGAAGTACTGTAGCGCAACGTAACCACCCTGGACAGTTGGTTACACACCTGATCATACAATGCCATCATACAAGCTTCATATTATGATTTTTTAAAATGTAATTTGCAACCACCTCGCCACTGATCACCGCCGGGGGCAAACCCGGGCCTGGGACGGTCAGCTGTCCGGTGTAATAAAGATTGCGGACCTTATTACTGCGGATTTTGGGCCGCAACGGACCGGTTTGTTTCAGGGTATTTGCCATGCCGTACGCATTGCCACGAAAGGCATGGTAGTCGGTCTTGAAATCCTCGATGCAATAACTGCGCTTAAATAGAACCTGATCCTTGATACGGCGTCCCAATTGCTTTTCCATTCTGGTTAACACCTGATCGAAATAATAATCATGTTTAGCCGGATCATCGTCCAGCCGTGTCGATAGAGGGATCAGAACAAAGACATTCTCCTGGCCGGCAGGTGCGCAATGTGGATCAGTCTTCGAAGGACAACAAACATAAAACAATGGATCCTCCGGCCAGGCATGGGTATCATAGATCGATGTGGCGTGGGCAGCAAAAGGCGCGTCGAAGAATAAATTGTGATGTAAGAGCCCGGGAATTTGTTCCTTGAATCCGATATAGAAAAGCAAAGAAGACGGCGCCATCACCCGTTTTTGCCAATATTTTTCCGAATAAGTTCTGGCCTGGGATGGCAACAAATCCTGTTCGGTATGGTGGTAATCTGCTCCGGAGATGACCAGATCTGCTTCATACAATCCCCGGTTGGTGGCTACTGCACGAACCACATCATTTTCCGTTACCAGATCATTAACTTCCGTGCCGGTTATCACTTCAACACCCTGCTCAAGGAGAATCCGGTGAAAAGCCTCGGAAAGTTTGGTCATTCCTCCCAGGGGATACCATGTACCAAGCACCATGTCCGCATAATTCATCATACTGTAGAGGGCGGGTGTTTCTGCCGGCTTGGCACCCAGAAACAGAATGGGAAATTCGAGCAGTTGGATCAGATGGGGATCCCTGACAAACTTACGGATGTGCTTAGCCATCGACTGAAAGAGATCGAGACGTAAACTCTTTCGTATCAAATTGAGGTCCGCATATTCCGTTAATGCCAGAGAAGGACGGTAGACGAAATCTGCCATTGCCGTGTTGTATTTGATACCTGCTTCCCTGAGGAACCGGGTTAATCGAGTTCCGCTACCCGGCTCAAAACGGTCAAAAAGTTCAGTGATGCCTTCGATCCCTGCGGGTAGTGGGGTAGGGGCATGGTCATCCCAAAATACCTGGTAAGAAGGATCCAGGCGTTTCAGTGAATAAAAATCGGTATGAGAATGGCCAAAATGCTGAAAAAACCGCTCAAATACATCCGGCATCCAATACCAGGAAGGGCCCATATCAAAATGAAATCCTTTATGAATCCACTTTCTGTTGCGTCCGCCAAGATCATCGTGCTTTTCAATCAGTCGGACAGTATGCCCTGATTTAGCCAACAAAGCAGCACATGCCATCCCGGCTATACCACCCCCGATAACCACGGTTTGCTCAGGCAAATTTGTATTCATATTCTAAAGATCAAATTTTTGGTATTTTTGTTTAAGAAAAATAGAAAAAAATTAAACAAAACATGGAAAAAGTGACCTTGTTTTGGTTTCGTAGGGACCTGAGGTTGTTCGACAATCATGGCTTATCCCAAGCCCTTGCTGCCGGATTTCCGGTGCTTCCGCTCTTTATTTACGACACCAACATACTTGATGGATTGGTTGACAAGTCGGATGCACGCCTTCAGTTCATTGTGAATGAACTGGAATCCCTCCACCGGACGCTGACCAAATTCGGATCACGGCTGTTCACATTTGTCGGGACTCCTCCCCAGGTGTTCCATGATTTGTTCCAGCAATACGATGTGCAACTATTGATCGCCAACCGGGATTACGAGCCCTATGCCATCCAACGCGATCGGCTGATTTATGACCTGGCCAAAGAACGAGGCATTCCCTTTAAAGCCTATAAAGACCAGGTCGTGCTTGACCGGAAGGAAGTGCTCAAAGAAGATGGTAACCCGTACGTCGTATTTACTCCCTTTAGTCGTAAATGGAAGGAGGTTTTTCGCCAAGAATTACTGCAACGGCATCCGATCGATTTAAATCCAAAAAACCTGGTTCAAGCCTCCCCGCAACCCATTTCCGGGCTGAAGGAAATAGGATTTAAACCGGTGAATATCGACTATCCGGATCGGACGATTGATGAATCCATCATTCGGAACTACCACCAAACACGTGACCTACCCGGAATTTCCGGTACTTCACGCTTAAGTCTTCATTTACGCTTTGGCACCATCAGCATCCGTGAATTAACCAGAAAGGCCATTCAATGGAACGAAACCTACCTCAATGAACTTATTTGGCGTGAGTTTTATATGATGATCCTTTATCATTTTCCCAGAGTCGTGCACCAGTCCTTCCGCCAGGAATATGACCGCATTCCATGGCGTAATGACGAGAAAGAATTTCAGGCCTGGTGTGAAGGCAGGACCGGATATCCCATCGTCGACGCAGGAATGCGCCAGCTCAATGAATCCGGCTACATGCATAACCGGGTTCGCATGATCACCGCGTCTTTCCTCACTAAACACTTATTGATTGACTGGAGGTGGGGAGAAGCCTATTTTGCCAGAAAGCTATTGGATTACGAATTGGCATCCAACAATGGTGGCTGGCAATGGGCGGCAGGATCCGGGGTGGATGCAGCACCCTATTTTCGGGTGTTTAATCCTGAATTACAAACGAAAAAATTTGATCCCGACCATTTATATATTAAACAATGGGTAGCGGAATGGAACAGCTCGGCTTATCCGGAACCGATTGTAAATCATAAAGAAGCACGCGAACGGGCCATCCGGGTCTATCGCAATGCCCTTCAATGAATGGATTGCAGGAATTCGGATGCAGTGGTTATCGGATCGCCTTGTGATATCGGTGGCAATTCCACCCAATTGGCCAGAGGAGGGTCAGGTCGGCCGTACACCAGATGGGCATCCCAGACGTAATCCAGATACCA
>JAGQXC010000146.1 GCA_020436785.1 Saprospiraceae bacterium
TCCGGAAGGCTATCAACTGGTCTGGTCGGATGAATTTGACGTGGATGGAAAACCCGACACTGCAAACTGGCAATTTGAACACGGTTATGTTCGTAATGAAGAAGACCAATGGTACCAGGAAGAGAATGCCTGGATTGCGAATGGTCATTTAATCATAGAAGCGCGTATTGAAGATAAACCCAATCCCGGGTATGATCCGGCGTCGGGTGATTGGCGGGCTTCACGGGCACGCATCAAGTACACTTCATCCAGCATCCATACCCGACGGAAACAGGCCTGGCAATTCGGTCGATTTGAAATGCGGGGTAAAATAGACACCCGCAGTGGCCTGTGGCCGGCATGGTGGACCCTGGGCACCCAGGGACGCTGGCCCGCCAATGGTGAGATTGACATCATGGAATAATACCGGGACATGTTGCTGGCCAATGTTGCCTGCCTCGGTCCGGACGGCAGGACGGAATGGTATGACACCCGGCTGCCGATAGACAGCCTGGGCGGCCACAACTGGGCCACTGTCTTCCATATCTGGCGGATGGACTGGGATGAGAAGTGCATTTCCCTTTATGTCGATGACCGGCTGCTCAACCGGGTCGAACTCGAAAAACTGGAAAATAAGGATGAATCGGGTACCCATCCATTCAGGCAGCCCCACTACATGTTGTTGAACTTTGCAATTGGCGGCCACAATGGTGGACCCATCGACGACTCATGCTTCCCGACGAGATATCTTGTTGATTATGTTCGCGTGTATCAACGGAGGGATCAAGGAAGAAAATAGTGAACGCTTATTCGTCTTCCCGGTCGGCCACTCTTTCGGTGGTCTGATGGACCATTTCCGAGAATCGTTCCATGGTCTTCACGGGCCCTACTGAGATACCCAGATTCACGATCCATGTCGGAATGTAACCACCCGGATCGGTGCGAACCCGGTAATCGATCTGAACGGTTCCATCCTGATTGGGAGTGACCGTCCAGTAGGACTCGAAAAGCCTGACCCGCACTACTCCGTTCTGTTCCGGCAAAAAATCCGGCGAGGCCAATGAATGGGACGAATAGATGCCCGTTGCCGGATCAATGCGGTGAAAGGAATGAATGATCAGATCACGATCGGAAGCAGGGAAGGGCATGTCCGACCGTACATAATAATAAAACTCTTTGGAAGAGACGGTTTGCAACCGTTCCGGATCTTCGCATTTGTACACCCAATCGCTGTATTTCTCTACATCCTCCAATACTTCTTTGACCACCGGAACCGCGGCATGCATCGTCATGGTGATGCGTATATCTTTAATGGAAGTCTCTTGATTTTTGTGGGTGAAGACTTGCATGTCTTTCTTATCCGTAACCAAATCCCAATTGGTGGCATCCTTAATATTTTGGGATTTGAGGTTGGGGGCAGCCACAAGTATACCGAAGAACAATAAAATAGTAAGGAGATGTAACCGGGAATTCAGCATGACATTTGGATGATTGTGTTATCCAACCAATTCATTGTAAAAACCGTTCCGTCTAACCGGTTTCATTCCATCAGGTCGGATCTACTTTACCTAAACTAAAAATTGATGCCAGTGTTGTGACAACTGCGTTAAAATTTATTCTTTGGTGTAAATCTTAATGTTCGGTCTCAATGGTCTGGTTAAAAGCAGCCTTTCTCAGAGGAGGTCTGAAGTCCCTTATCAATCCAGGATGGTTACGGTTTTTTTCAGTAAAATGTTCCCTGCTGATGATCCTGCCTGTAGCTCAACCACACCCGGGTCATGGGCCCAGGAATGTTTACGCTCATCCCAGTATTGCAGGTTTTTTACCGGAATTTCCAGTTCGACGGACTGGGTTTCCCCAGGATTTACCGGTACGCGTTTGAATGCCTTGAGTTCTTTCAAAGGCCATTCTACTTGTGAATCAATACGATGAACGTAAACCTGCACCACTTCATCTGCCGCCACCGGGCCGGTATTTTGCAGTCGTACCTGTAGGTGGATCACATCACCGGGCCGATAGGAGTCATGATCGGTAGCCAGGGATTGGTAGTCAAAATTCGTGTAGGTCAAACCATGTCCAAACGGATACATGACCGGTTTTCCCTTGGTGTCAAACCAGCGATACCCGACCAATGATTCTTCCGAGTAATAGGCGGTATTCGGATCATTTGTCCTGGGCACTCCAGCGCTTTTCTCCTTACCGGATTCGGAAACCAGATCCGCAAATACATCGGTGCTTTTTTCCCCTTGCGGATAATTACCCAACGCATAGGCGGGGGAGTCTTCCAGTTTTAGTGGCAAGGTAAAGGGCAGGTGACCGCTTGGTGACCCGTTACCCAAGAGTACGTCGGCCAGTGCATTGCCACCTTCGGAGCCGTTGAACCAGGACCACACCAGCGCCCTTGACGCCGGATTGACCACGTTAAGGTCATTGGGTGCACCACTTACAATGACGGTGACGATGTTGGAATTGACGGCGGCGATTTTCTGAAACAATTCATCTTGCCCGGAAGGCAATTTGATGTCTTTGCGATCCGCCCCTTCGGTTTCCACCGCCCGGTTATCTCCTCCCATGAAAAGCACCAGATCGGCCTGGGAAGCTGCGGCAACGGCATCTTCGGCCAATTGCCTGGATTTTGTTGCTATTTCCTGTTCCTCTCTGGCGATTACCTCCGCAGATCGTCTTCCCCAATGGTAGACGACCGGCACATAGCCCGGTGCGTAGACGATCTGAGCCTGATTGCCGATCTTCTTTTTCAGCCCTTCGAGTGGTGTGACCTCGTAGAGCGTTTTAACACCGGCGCCCAAACCCCCGGTAGCCATAATCTGAGATGCATTGGCCCCAATGACGGCAATAACCGGTTTATCCTTTAGCTGTAGCGGCAAGATGCCGTCGTTTTTCAACAGGACAATCGATTTGATGGCGACGTCATAGGCAATTTTCTGTTGGGCTGGCTGGGAGGTAACGACCTGGTTGGCTTCATTTTCCGGTACGGGTTTGATGGCCAACCGGACACGGAGGATTTCCCGTACCCGTTGGTCGATGACAGCCTGCGAAACAATGCCGGCTTTCACCGAATCGAGTAAGGCGTCACCCAGGTATTGTTTGGTAGGCATTTCTACATTCAATCCATGATTGATGGCATCCACGGTACTGTGGGTACCGCTCCAGTCGGAGATCACCA
>JAGQXC010000147.1 GCA_020436785.1 Saprospiraceae bacterium
AAGACAAACGAGCCGTATCTCAATGTGGGCGGTTTAGAGACATTTGCCAGGATGATCTGCAAATCACCACTGGTCAAAGAGAAAATGGAAGAATCCGGAACACCAATCGGTGAAGGCGATCTTCCCAAGGTGTGATGGCTCTGTATCAGCGATCCGGAAGCATTCAGACAGGGGTAGGAAATATTGACTTTGGGTCAAATAATTAAGGAAATGGACAACATTTTTGATGTGACCCTGTTGTTATAGTATGTCCTTTAAGCAAAGATTTGTTTCCTCTTTCCTCTGATTCCAATTACTTTATCTCAAGACTTAGATCATTGCTGAATGTTACTAAATAACATTAATAGCAATACATAGGGACAGACGGAAAACAACAACAAACGATTAAAAGGACGATTTAAATCATTTAATTCACCTAAACACTGAAGCCATGAAAGATAGTTCGAAAATTTTATTAGCAGTTGGATTTGGAGCATTGGCCGGCGGAATTGCAGGCTATTATCTAAATTCTGATCAAGGCCGTGATGCACGTAAAAAAGCATCTAAAGAATTGAAAAAAAGAGCCGATGAAGCCAATGCAAAAATGCATGACCTGGCTGAAGAAGCAAAAACGGCCATCAATGATGTTGCTGACAAAGCGAAAACGTACCTCACCCATGCTTCCGAGCGGGCCAGTGATGCTTTTGCTCATGCCAAAGAGAATTTTGAGGCAGGAGTCAAAAAGGCAAAAGCCCATGGCAAAGAAGAGATGGTAACACCGAACAACATAAAAGCCTAAGCCATCTTAATTGAATAGGATCGTATAGCTGATCATTCAGAAAAACCTTGATGACTTAGAAATGAGTTAAGTGAGCCCAAAGATGGTGATCCTTCGTGTTCACGTCGGATCACCATTTTGACTCGCTTTGAGAATTGACCAGGATGAAGCAAGAAGAAGATAACATGATAGAATCTGCTGGTGAAGCGGTAGAATATGCCCGTCAGTACATCAAACAGCAGGGTGAATACGTACGCCTTGAAGTCGCTGAACGGATTGCCAAGATTATGGGACCGCTGGTCACCCTGGCAATTCTGGCGGGTTTGTTTGCCATCGTATTTCTGATCTTCAGTTTTGGTCTGGCCGCCTGGCTTACCACTTTGCTGAGTTCTGCTACCAAAGCCTATTTCCTCCTGGCCGGACTTTACCTGTTGGTGGGTTTGGTCATCTTTTATTTTCGCAATGTTTTGATCACCAATGTGGTCCTGAGAATTGTCCTTGATGCATTTTTTGAAGACGAACAGGAAGCTAAAGACAAACAAAATGAAGCCTGACCGCATCCGTACTTTAGAGGATCTGGCACGTGCTAAAAAACAACTGAAACAAGACGCGGGCCGTACCCGGGATTTAATGCAAAAAAGTTTAATCCATTCCGGACGGAAAGCCTTTATCAACTATCTCATCCCATTGGGAATTACCGGATTGGCAGCGTGGGGCGTAAAAAAAATGAAATCAACACACGAGCCTTCCGATGCAACCGTTCAAGCCCAATCAAATGGTTCACCCAAACCTTTTATGGAAGGCGTAAAAATCGCCGGAAGAGTATTGACCACTGTATTACCTACCGTCCTATCCCTTATCGAAAGTTATCAATCTGCCGAAGAAGAATAGCCCTCGCTTCACTCCGTTCACTTGTTCTGCACCATAGCTATTTCCTAATGTTTATCTTAGCAATTAAGCAGCTATGATATCATTCAGCTTATGCAGATCAATTGGAATATAAAACCCGAAGATTTAAAAGTTAAGCTTGATCATTTTTGGGAATTGTCCGGTGAAAAAATAAAAATGATCCGTGATCATTACGATCACAGTCAGGGATCACCGGTATTTACCGTTGCCGGCCAATACACGACCCGCGGTTGGACCGAGTGGACCCAGGGCTTCGAATTCGGTTCTTCCATCCTGCAGTTTGATGCCACCGGAGAAGACGAATACCTCCGGTATGGCCGCCAGCAGACGTTGGAGCAGATGGCTTCCCATGTGGGCCATTTCGGAGTGCATGATCACGGATTTAACAACATATCCACGTACGGAAATTTACTTCGCCTGATGCTGGAAGGAAGAATTCCGCTGAACACCTGGGAAAAGCATTTTTACGAGCTGGCGCTGAAACTTTCCGGTGCCATCCAGGGAAAGCGGTGGACCACCTTACCCGATGATGCAGGATTTATCCATTCATTTAATGGCCCTCATTCTTTATTTGTCGATACCATTCGAACCGTCCGTGCCCTGGAAGTTAGCCATGTGCTGGGTCATGCCCTTTGGATCGACAACGATCGTAAGATCAGTTTGTTGAGGAGAGCTGCGCAGCATGTGGAAGCGACGGCACGCTATTCGGTTTACTACGGAAATGGCCGTGATCAATACGATGTTCGTGGTCGTGTGGCTCATGAATCGATTTTTAACACCCATGATGGCGCTTACCGCTGTCCAAATGCCCAGCAAGGGTACAGTGGATTTACCACCTGGACCAGAGGTTTGGCCTGGGCGATGGCCGGATTCAGTGAACAACTTGAATTCCTCAGTCAGGTTCCCGTAAATACCGATGGGATGGCAAAAGAAATGGAAAGTGTGGAATCAATTTGTGATCAGGCTGCCAGGGCTACCTGTGACTTTTACATCGGACATACCCCCGCGGATGGTATCCCCTATTGGGATACCGGGGCTCCGGGTTTGGTCCATTTGTCAGGCTACCTGCAGCGTGATGCGGATCCACGTAATGGCTACGAACCGGTCGACAGTTCCGCGGCAGCCATTGCGGCGCAAGGATTGCTACGATTGGGTCATCATATTACAACCACCGATAACGAAAATGGCCAGCGTTATTGGCAGGCAGGTTTAACCGTGTTGAACCGGCTCCTGGATGATCCTTATTTGAGTAATGACCCCCAACACCAGGGTTTGCTATTGCATTCCATTTACCATCATCCCAATGGATGGGACTACATTCCGCCCGGATCCAATATCCCTTACGGCGAATCCAGTATGTGGGGAGATTACCACCTCAGGGAAGCAGCCCTATATCTTGATCGCATTCTCAAAGGAGGATCGTATTATACTTTCTTCCACGGACTGAATCCATAAAATGGAAGCTGGAAACCCTAAACCGGACAAATTGTGTGTTCATACCATCACCACTAAAAAGTGGACGCTGGGAGAAGCAGTGGATGCCTATTCTGCAGAAGGGATACGGGGAATCAGTGTTTGGCAGGATGCTGCTGCCCAGGCAGGCATCGGAACATCCCGGCGTATCCTGGAGGCCAGCGACCTGGAAGTGGTCTCCTACGTTCGCGGTGGCTTTTTCCCTTCCTCCAGTTCCTCTGCCCGGTTAGCAGCTATCGATAACAACCGCCGCATGCTGGATGAAGCTGCAGAACTGGGATCCCCGTTATTGGTTATGGTCTGTGGTGCCGATCCCAAAATAAGCTTGGCACATGCACGTGAGCAAATCCAATTGGGTCTGGAGGCCATACTGCCTTATGCCGAAGCACTAGGTATAAAACTGGGCATTGAGCCCTTGCATCCCATGTATGCCGATACCCGCTCAGCCATCAACACCCTGGGTACCGCCAACGATCTGGCGGCTGCAATTGACCATCCATTGTGCGGGGTAGTCATTGATGTTTACCACCTTTGGTGGGATCCCGCACTGGAGGTGGAAATCATTCGTTGCGGCCGGAAAGGGAAATTATTCGCTTACCATATCTGTGATTGGCGGGTCCCTACCACCGATCTGCTCAATGACCGGGGATTGATGGGAGAAGGTTGCATCCCTTTGAAAGAAATTCGCCATTGGGTACAAAAAGCCGGGTTTGACGGGTATCATGAAGTGGAGATATTCTCCGAGCGGCACTGGGCCAGGGATCCCTATGAATTCCTCAAAGATGTCGTTTATGCCTACCATCACCATTCCTGAATTAAAATCTTATCTTGGATCACCAGGATTTGATCCGGACGTGCTTCATACCTGAAATGCCATTTAGGTTGATTGGGAATCCTGGTTCTTACCCTAAATGTAAATACTGTAGAAAGCATGAAACTTGGAATCATCATGAATGGGGTCACCGGACGCATGGGGACCAACCAGCATTTGATCCGTTCCATCCTTGCCATTCGTGAGCAAGGTGGGATACCACTTGATCAGGGCGGTGTGATCATTCCGGAGCCAACCCTGGTAGGAAGGAATGCATCCAAATTAAAAGCATTGTGCGAGCAAACGGGCATAGACCGCTACACAACGGATCTGGACGAGGCCCTGGCAGATGGAAGGCACCAAGTTTATTTTGATGCCCAGGTAACCGGATTACGCCATGCCAGTGTAAGAAAAGCAATCGATGCGGGACTCCATGTGTATTGCGAGAAGCCCACCGGGTTGAATACGGCAGAAGCCGTTGACCTGTACCGCCGGG
>JAGQXC010000148.1 GCA_020436785.1 Saprospiraceae bacterium
CCGGATTTATTTAATTTTTTCTCCCAATACGCTAAGTAATCATCATCGATAAAAAACATGGTCAGGCCAAAATTAAGGTCGACACCGATCAGGTCATATTTTTCTGCGAGATCTGTGAGGTAAGGTCCTTTGAGAATGACTGCATGAATAATGTGGCTCATGATTTTTTGATTTGCAATTTCTTTTGATGGTTAAACTAAACGCTAATTTTTTGATCCGGTTTCGCGAACATTTTCAAGTTTTACGACCAATGGATTGGGCCATTTGCGATCGTTATAAATGCGTTGGGCCCGCATCACGGATAAATGCAGTCCCTCTGCGGACAGCTCAATCCGTGGAGCAGGGTCAATGTCCGGCTGATATTCCAATACCTGACCGGCATGACCAAGGACAGAAATGGTTGACGTGGCGTCACCGGTCAAGGTCTTCAGGTTTATTTCTCTTCGTTCTCCAAGTTTCCAGTTGGGTTCATCCCAAAAAACATAAACGGTCGAAGTCTTTTCAGCTTTAAGGAACCAGGCATTGCCTTCGTGGGTCACGGACAGCGGCTTAGTTGACTTGAAAGCCTCTCCATTGATGAACATCCACAGAGCAATTTCATTCATAATGGCCCCTTGTTCTGGAGGAAAGTTGCCCCGGGCATCTGGTCCGACATTAAGGAGGAAATTCCCGCCTTTGCAGCGGATCTCAATCAGTTTAAGGATCACTTCACGGGCGGATTTGTAGGTCTCGTTGGTCGGTCTGAATTGCCATTGCTCTCCCAGGGTGAAACATGCTTCCCAGGGCGAGGGGAGGGGAGCGTCAGGTGTATTTTGTTCCGGGGTTTCCATGGCTCCCCGGGTAACAACCACATCGGGATTGATGTCCCAGCAGAGTTTGGCCAATTCGGTCTTGCCGTATTGCTCCAAGCCATCCAGAAATACAATGTCGATCGGGCCGTATTGCGTCATCAATTCACGCATTTGTTGCTTGGCGTATGCATTCAGAGCAGGATTTTGGCTGGCCATGGCTTCTGGGCGAGCTCTTGATATGGGTATACCGTGGTCGTAGAGAAAATAAAAATCGTCGGGTGAATAATAGATCCCCACGGCCAGTCCGTGCCGGCGGCTGGCATCGATCAACTGCCGGGTGGGATCCCGGGCATAGGGCGTATGCATGATGCTAAAATCAGTGGTTTTGGTATCGTACATGCAAAAACCATTGTGGTGCTTGGTGGTGAAGACCAGGTAATTCATCCCGGCCATCTTGGCAGTGAGAACCCATTCGTCGGCATCAAAGTCAACCGGATTGAACGTTTTGGGAAGTTCGTGAATGTAGCGATCGAGGTATTCGTCCGACGCTCCCACCATGGAGTGGCTGATGACCATCCCCAACTGAACGTCAAAACTCCAATGAATGAACATGCCAAATCCATGGCCGGTAAACCAAGCTTCCCGTTCGGGTTTGTTCAAATTCAGGATAGGCTCCTGACCCGTTAAAGGGAATAAACTCAGGATGCAGAACCAACTGATAGCTAATCGCAAGTACATGTAATTTATTTCATGGAAATATATGCATTTGGCCTCAGATTAATCGCGAAGTTGTAGCATACCTAATAAACAAAAGGCCATGGAAGCACGGATACTCCAATGGCCTGTCAGCGATTTTAATGCGATTTAATCTCTTAATTGAAACAGGAGATTTGAAATTTCAACTTCAGGGGGACCAATGCTTTGATAAGCCTGAGCGATGCTATTGGCCAAATCGGATACCCGGAAGTTTTGTAATGCCTCGGGAGAATCCCATACGTATACGCCTGCATAGGCTCCTGGCTCATCCAGTTTGGTGTAATATTTCTGCACTAAGCCGGGAATTTCCCGGAACTGGGCGGAACGTTCACGAGCAATGTCTAATAACAACTCTTCGGAGAGATTGGATTTGATTTTGATGGTTTGAATAATCATAGCTGTAATTTTTATATATTATTTAATTGGCTGAAAGAATATTCTTTCCGGCTGCATTCATAATGGGTGTCCGGTCGTAATAGGAATAGATGCCATCGATCTTATTGTCTTTATTGAAATGCAATGCCCAGTGCATTCGGACATGGGCCACCTTGGTACCATAACTCAAAGCCGCAGAGAAATAACAGATGTCAAATACACCGGTCACCTCAATAGGTTTAATTTGCTGGTTAACCCGGACCGGAATGTGCACGAAGTCAGTGAATGCGGATTTGTCATTTCCGGATTTTTCAACATAATGATCCCAGAATTCTTTGACTTGATCCAGGCCCCGGTAGGTCGTCCTGGTATCCGTATCACCATCGGGAAGCTTAAAGACGACATCATTGGCGAGGTACATGTAAGAGTCTTCAAAAGCCCTGTCGGCAAGATGTTGAAGATATTGTTCTGCCAGTTGTTCAAACGATGCCGGTGCGATTTCGTATTTGGCATGACTAAGGTGGTGACTGCCGCATCGGTAGACCATAAAAGTGATAATGAATAAAAACAAGCGGGGATGAATTAGTGATCTTGAGTTCATGATTGAGCGTTTTTTAAATCCGTAATGAATCAACATCACAAAGAAACGACCGTCCGTTTGGTCGGTGTTTGGGCAGAACGTCCAGAATATTAAGCTATTGGATCAAGCCTGTGCGGGGTAAAGAGAAGGAGAAATACCAAAATGTTTTTTAAACTCCAGACTGAATGATGAAAGGTTTCATAGCCCAGTTCATAGTAGATATCTGATGGCCTTTTTTTATGCAATAGGAGCAGCCGGGCCTTTTTCATTTTTTCTGAAATCATATATTTCTTTGGAGAAGTTTGATATACTTCAAAAAATTTGCGCTTGAAGGTGGACAAACTCATGTTGCAAAGAAATGCCAGTTCTTCTGTTTTAAGATTGCCAAATTTATGATTTTGCACCACATCGGTGATTGCATTGTTTTGAGTTTTGGTAATGGCGGTTCCGATAAAGCCCGAAATTTGAACCGGGTATTTGTCATATAAATAGAGCAATATTTCCTCAAGTTTCGTCAAGCGAAAATTCTTTTTATGGAAATTATTCTCCAGCATCTTCATTGATTTTTGGAAATTTAACAGGTAATCATCCTTTGGGAAGTTAATGACCGGAGGAATAGCGTCTACTTCAAGGGGTTGAAAATTTAATTCATGTTTGAGGGTAAAGTCAGACAGAAAATCGTTTGAAAAGAAAATAAGTAAACTTTCAAATTCCTGACGCAGGGTTACCCGTTCGGTCATTAGCATATTGCCAGAGGTGACTAATCCGATTTGCTCATTATCCATGCGATAATGACGGGTTTCATCAATGATCTCTTTTACGCCATGGATCATGAAACAGAGCATGTTCTGCGTGTAGTTCAACTTTAGATTGATCTGATCGGGGCCTCTTTCACGGATGTAGAAAAATATGTTGATTTGATCCAAATGATCACCAAGCATCAAGTCCGGGATAGGAAGAATATTCATATTGTTCACCTTTTGCCAACGGAGCAAGCGGTATTACCTTCTTCGAATTAACCAATATAAGGAATTTCAACTTGTGAGATTGCGGGGTGTTGTCCGGTACAATTCCGCAGCATCTGCAGGGAGTGCAGCACTAGCGAATCAGGGTCAGGTCCCCTTTCCGGATGGCTATTGGGCATGATTCTGTTTGCATTTCGATGGTATACAGATAAACTCCCGGGGAAAGTGGTTGTCCATTGAGCGTACCGTCCCAACAATCCTGGGGATTGGCTGTAGTAAACAACAGACTGCCAAAACGGTCAAATATTTTTAATTGGTAACCGTTGATGGATGGAGAAGCAAAGTAGGGTTGGATGCAATCGTTGATGCCATCGCCGTTAGGACTAAATACATTGGGCATGGAAATGCCATCGGCAAAGTTAACCGTAATGGTGTCTGAAAAAGTGCAGCCCATTGAATCGGTCATCATCGCCCAATACGTGCCACTTCGGGTAATTCGCCTGGAGGGTGATGCTTCGCCGTCATTCCACAGCGTCGCAGAATAGGGACTTTGGATCAGGAATTCATTTGTATTACAAATCACGGTATCGTTGCCCAGGGATTGTTCACCGGATACCGTCAGATCCAAAACAATGGTGCTGTCACAACCGAATTGGGTGGGCAGGGTGTAGGAATACATGCCGGTTTTTGATGCCTGTATGCCGTGAAAGTCAATGACTTCACCTTTGCAAATGGTGCGGGAATCCAGGATACGGTAACTATCATGGACGGCCAGATCCAGCGTCCGGATGGAATCACAACCTAACGGAGACATAATGGTGTCCAGGTAAACGCCGGTACGGCCATAACCTCCAAACTGCTCTCCGGTACAAATCGCTTTCTGGACACTGACCGGAAAATATTCGGGCTCAATGGCTGTCAAATTGGCCTGAGCCAGAAATCCCTCCGCGGTGGGACAACTCTTTATCTGTACAATCAACAAGTTATTTCCCTGGTGCCAGCCCTTATTCAAGATGACGGTGATGGCCGTATCAATGCCGTGAAAATTATACGGGTCTGTATTTCCCGAATACAGGTAATTGGTAGCCCCGTTCACACGAATTTCATAGATGCAGTTGTCGGCATAAAAATCCATCGCCAGTGCAAAGTGTTCGCTGACCGGTTGACCACAAGCAGTGGTTGCCGGCAAAGGAATAACACGCTGGTAAAATACATCCACACAACCCTCAGAGGCATGAAAACAGCCATTGCCAAAATCGTAGGCGATCCAATCGTTGTTGGGGAAAGGACTGGTATGCCAGGCTGGATCGCATTGGCCGACCACTTTAGCGGGAACGAATGCAGTGATCGAATGCATGGTATCTCCTTCCGCGGCGTACCAAAATGCATCATTGGCCCCCACTGGAAACCTTCCTCCGGTACCATTTGCTGCGGTATTTAAGGACAGGGGATCCGGTAATTGGGCGTTACCGGAAGTCAGGATGGAAGTGATTCCAGCCACAAGAACCCAGTGCCAACGAACCATAGTGAAATCCACAGTGGTCGAAAGTACAGAATTTAAACTATTAAAAAAACGGAAATGGTTGGCGGCTAACCAGGGGATATCGGCTAAAAATGGATTGGAAAGCTCCTGGTGATCCATTTCATGCCGGTCTACCATTTGTCTACCCGGCTAAATTGACTTATCCGGCCGGCGAATAGATCTTTGAAAGAACGCTTAAATCAAATGTTGACGATGAAGATCAGTAATTCACATTCCAAAATATTACTTCTCCTGCTGGTGTTAACCATTACATTAGCTTCCTGCGCCAAAGATTCGTTGGATGCTGTCCGCGCAAAACTGCCGCCGGAGTTCCAATACCTTGCCGGGATCTTTGACGGCGATGGTGTAGGGTCAGGATTTACCATGGGACCGGTGACGATATTGTTTAATCTGAATGGCGATAAGTACGCCTGGGTCGAGGATGGAGTAATTCGTGATGTTCGTACATTAAATGATTCGCTCAGTTTGTTTCAGGATGACGTCCTGGAAAGTGTTGGGGCGGTTATGGTCAGTTTTCCTAAATACGTGTATTTGTTTGACCGGAATGGTAGTCGGTTTGTGGAAGCTGATCTGGACGCACGCATTGCCTACGGTCAATGGGATAATCCAAATTTTTTCAGTTTCAATACCAAAAAGTTTACGCTTCGTGATTGGAGTAATAAAGATTCCAGTCCATTTTCAACCATTGGTGCGATTTGGTGTGCTAAGACAGACCGGAATTGTGGCCCTTATACCCTGAATTCTTCCACGTACCTGATGAGTAATGGTTCCGGGAATTTATTTACTGATTATAATGGATTTACCGGTAAGTTTGGTGCGGTTGAATTCGTCAATCAGTACGAGATGTATGAATGTGGAAACCTAAATGAGGAAAATGATGGCGTCAAAACCAATTTATTGCCCTTGACCAACATCGATGCCGTGATCGATTATCTTGGGCCTGATCAGAAATTGAAGGGAGAATTATTCTTCTTTTCGGAAGGTAAACAATTTGGTTACAATGAATTTGGAACTGGTTCATTCAAAGGACCTTATGATCTCTATTGAGAATGTGCAGGCAGGTATTTGGTAATACGGCACCTTTGCCGAGTACGATAGGTCAGGACATGCACCGGTGGGAAGTGTTTTTTTGACTTAGGGTGGGCGATTGGGGCTCTCCCTCCGAAACAGGTGAATTAAAGGGTGTATTGGGAATCACTGGTGTGTGCGCAGAGCCAGATTATGAAAGCCATAATTCTCATAATTTTGGAAAAATGGTTGATGAGGTTACATTGACCCTCAACATATTTTAATCCATCACAACATTCAACCTGGATCATTCAAAATTTGGGTATGTCTACCCATTGTCTACCCGGTTGATTTGACATCCAGCACATTCTGGAAGTATCTTTCATAAGCTTGACCAATTAATTGCACAAAATCAAATGGCTATGAAATCCAAGTGGATCTCGGATCTTCATCATCCGATTAAAACAAGATATCTTTTTCGCAACCTCCGGATAGAATTACTGCCGGTAATTATTTTGCTGGCCGCCATCTGTTTTGCATCCTGTTCAAAGGAAAAGCTTGATGTGGTCCGCAACCGGATCCCGGCACCATTTAAATACCTGGCCGGTTTATTTGACGGAGACGGGATTGGGGCGGCGGTCGCGATCAGTCCGAACGTACAAATTTTATTCAATCAATCGGGCGACCGGTATGCCTGGATTGAAAATGATTCTCTGATGGACGAACGAGATATCGCTGATCCGGAAGGTCTTTTTAGTCTGTTGACGCTGGATGATGTCGGTGCGGGCGCTCTGGCCGGCTTCCGGAAATTTTATTTATTCAATCGGGCGGGTAGCCGGTTCATTGAAGTGATATTTCATTCAACAGACACTGAGGGACAATGGGCAAACCCTAGATTTTTTACTTTCCAGCACAGTCCTTACCCGGTGGACAAATGGGGCCTGGAAAGGGCTTGTCCATTCACGGAAATTGGTGCAGTCTGGGATTATTACGCCATCTCCGACTGCTCGGAATTTCCGAAAAACGCCATCCGGATGGTCAATAGGGCCGGAAGTGAGTACGTTGATTACGACCTTGAAACGGAGCGATTTGGAGACAATCCCTTCTACATCAGTAATTATCCCCTAAATTCTTGTGAAATCGATCCGATCAACAAAGTATCAAGCATCAGGAAGAAGGATTCCGCCTATTTGCCCCTGGAGGTTGTTGATGCTGCGTCCATTTATTACAATAAGGATAATAAGGCCGCAGGGGAGCTGTTTTTTACGGATGGCGGAAAGAAATTCGGATTTCGCGAGTTTGATTCCACGGAATTCCAGGGGCCTTTTTCGATCTATTGAAGGATGACGGTTGTGGTCAAGATGGCCGATTGGGGTGCATTAACCGATCACCTGGCGGATGACTCTTGCCGCATTGTTTCCCATTATTTTTGCCACTTCCTCCCCGGTCAGGCCTTTGGCCATCAATGCCTGGGACAGGTCCGGAAACTCGGAATAGCTGGTCAACACCGGCTTGTAGTTGGCATCCATATCGGTTCCAATGCCCACATGATCGATGCCGACGACATCCACCATCCGCTTGGTATTCTCCACAAATTCATCAAAATCACGATTAAATCCGGATGGCCACATACCAATCAGGCCACCCGTGTCCGCTACCACCCTGGCATGTTGTTTCGTAATAGCTCTTTGGGCTATCGGACGATCAGATTCCATGGACAGCACACTGTGAGACAGCATGATCGGATCCTGGCTTAACATGGCCACTTGCCTGGTGGTCTCATAGGATGCATGGGCCACATCGATCAGCATTCCCAATTGATTCATTTTCCTGGCCACTTCTTTGCCTGCAGCCGACAACCCGTGAAATTGTTCTTCCCAGGTTTGGAGATCACCCAATTCGTTGGGCGCATAGTGAACGAGTTGGACGGAACGTATTCCGTCCGCATACGCTTCGGCCAGCTTTCCGGCATCCCCTTCCAGAAAATGCCCGCCTTCAACGGCCAGGAAAGCGGCCGTCCCATTGGCCGTCAGATCGGCTGCGGAATTCGCGATCCGGACGGTTGAATGGTGGAGAAATTCCCTGACTATTCCTATTTGCCGCTGGTATTCGGCCCAGCCTTCGCCCGGTTGAAACTGACCGGATACCGAGACTCCCTTTTCTCCCAGAACAAGCAGTTTGGAGTCGGCTACCAAAGAAAGAAACAATCCTCCCAGCCGGTTGTCCTCAATGGATGCGAATGCCTTTGCAGCATCGGAATCAGCTCCGGTCTGTCCATTTACGACCTTATACAACTGACCGGGATGGGCGTGCAGATCAAAGGTCAAGTCAACGGCATTCTTCTTTTTTAACAACCACGATGGCTGGCCCATTAGATGGATGCCTGCCATTAGAGATAGGCTGTTACGAAGAAACTCTTTTCGGGATTGGATCATTTTGGATGCATTTATCGGTTGATGGCCACGGTACGGGGCTCAAGGATTCCAAAGTAAATTATTTTGCGCAATCAGGGTCCGCGAATCGGTTTGAAACGTTGTAAAACATCTTTTTATGAGCAAGGAGTTAAATTTCTTGTGACAATGCATGATGGCTCTGACTGATTTGGGTTACTTTAGACTGTATTCGAACAATCAAAATAAATTTCAAATAAAGAAGCTATGATCACAAGAAGGAAACTACTCCGTC
>JAGQXC010000149.1 GCA_020436785.1 Saprospiraceae bacterium
CCTTCAAAGATGACCGTCTCGCCGGGAGCCTCTTCAACACCGGCAAAAAGGGAACCGGCCATGATCGTATCTGCCCCGGAAGCAATGGCCTTGGCAATATCCCCGGTATAACGGATGCCACCATCACCGATGACGGGCACACCGGTGCCTTGCAGCGCCTGAGCGACCGACATGATCGCGTATAATTGCGGTACTCCTACGCCCGTGACGATGCGGGTGGTGCAAATGCTGCCGGGACCGATGCCGACCTTAACGGCATTAACGCCCGCTTCAACCAGTGCTTTGGCGCCGGCGCCGGTTCCGACATTCCCTCCGATGATCTGCAGATCCGGATATTTTTGCCGGACGGCTTTGATGGTGTTCAGTACACCCTGTGAATGCCCATGGGCCGTATCGATGACGATCACGTCGACATCCACTTCGATCAGAGCTTCCAGACGCTCCAGGGTGTCTTTGGTGACGCCCAGGGCGGCTCCAACCACCAGGCGACCCAGTGAGTCCTTGCACGAATTAGGATAGCTCTCGAGCTTTAAAATGTCTTTATAGGTGATCAGACCCACCAGTTTGTTTTCATCGTTGACGACCGGTAACTTTTCAATTTTGTGTTTTTGCAGGATGGCCTGGGCCTGTTGCAGGTCGGTGCCGATGGGTGCGGTAATGAGCCGGTCCCTCGTCATTAATTCGGTGACCGGACGGTCCAGATCGGTCTCAAAGCGGATGTCGCGGTTGGTCAGGATGCCGATCAGGTGATTGGTGTCATCCACCACGGGAATGCCGCCAATCTTAAAGCGTTGCATCAATTGCAGAGCGTCAACCAGTTTGGCATTGCCACCGAGGGTAACCGGATCCTTGATCATGCCACTTTCCGACCGTTTCACCGAGCGTACCTGTTCGGCATGTTTGGCAATGGACATGTTTTTGTGGATGATGCCGATGCCGCCTTCCCGGGCAATGGCGATGGCCAGCTTTTCTTCCGTGACCGTATCCATAGCCGCTGATATGATGGGCACATTGAGCCGGATATCGGTGGTCAGTTGGGTGGAAATGTCCACCTCACGTGGTAAAACTTCTGAATAAGAGGGGATTAACAGGACATCATCAAAGGTGAGCGCTTCGACAATTTCCTTTGGTAAGCCGTTATTTTTTGTTTCCATGTGCAAAGATAGGAATTTGGAATAAAATGTTTAAGGGTCATTTGGAAACATTGGTGTTAAGTTCTTGACAGATCGATTTTCCATCCGGTTCTAACCAGGCATCATGCATTTCACCGAGAAGCAGGAAGAATTGAGCAAGTGCAATCTATGGGGCTTTGTTTGGTGCTATCCGTAGCCATTGCTCTTCCTGGTCCTTAGGTCATCCTGAACAGGTCTGCGTAGCCGGCCGTCGTGGAAGGATCCTTTCCCTGGTTGATGGAAGTATGACAGCCAAGTTTGCAGACCGGAAAAGAAAGAAGGAACAGATCGATTTTCCCTCCGGTTCTAACCGGGCATCATGCGTTTCCCCAAGCAGCAGGAAGGAAGTGGCGCAAAATGCCCTAACGGGCAAATGGATGGACATCCCATGGGTTCGTACGCACAATTTCCCAATAGGAAGTGACCGCCAACGCGATGATATTTTTTGTCTTTCCTTACATTTATCGCATGAACTTTACCATATTTTCAGACGAGCACTTCATGAAGCTGGCCTTGCAGCAGGCCCATCTCGCCCTCGAACAGGACGAAATACCGGTCGGCGCCATCGTCGTCTGCCAGAATCAGATCATCGCCCGTGCTTTCAATCGCACCGAGGCCTTACAGGATGTCACCGCACATGCCGAGATCCTTGCCTTAACCACCGCCACCGAATATTTAGGCAGCAAATACCTCACTGATTGTACCCTGTATGTTACCCTCGAACCGTGTGTCATGTGTGCGGGGGCACTGAAATGGGCTCAGCTGGACCGCCTGGTCTTCGGTGCCAGCGATGAAAAAGAAGGATTTATGCGTTATGGCAAAGAGCTGTTGCATCCCCAGACCAAGATCGAAATGGGCTTGCTGGAAGAACCGTGCAGTCAGTTACTTAAAGACTTCTTCAAAAGTAAACGGGCGCTTTCCAAATTGAAATAATCTGGATCCTGGAAAGAATGTGACCAATTCTAATAACCCTGGTCATTTAGATGTAATCGCTTTATTGCTATTCCAAAATTCATTTTCAACAACATCTAAAACAGGGTTGCGGTAATGTCCGGAACCCTGTTTGGTATTGGATGTCTTCCGGCCCCGGTGAATGATGTTGAAATTATCCGGCCACCCAACGAATTTCAAAATAATGCTGTCTTTTACGGTATTGAAGCATTCTTATTCATTGGTGCAACGAAAAACCAACAGATGCATAGGTTTAAGAATGGGTATTGGGCTGGCTTTTTCTACGTAATGGCTTTCCTGCTTATTAGTACTGCTCTTCACGGGCAGGAACTGTGTAACAATGCCATTGATGATGATGGAGATGGTCGTATTGATCTGCAGGATGCAGACTGCAAATGTGGCAACTTGTTGCTCAACGGAGACTTTGAGACCATCTGGACCGATGACAGCCTTGCGGCCTATCGATATCCGGGAACGTTTGGCCAACCACGGTTATTTCCGGCTTTTTGGGGAAGTGTTCTAGGCCAGCCCAGGTATTTCACGGACTATCTTTGTGGGCCTTTGTGTGATGAGGTATTATCCGGGAATTACGGCCTGTACCTGAGCAACACCGGGGAAAATTTTCAGGAGATCGTTGGTACTTGCCTTGCACAGCCGTTGCAGGGCGGGGTGAGCTACCGGTTTGGCTTCCACTTAGGCGTTTCCTGCGATTTTAGCCGGGCCACGAGACCTGGTGGAGTCTGTGAAGGAGGCTACCAGTCCATTTTATTTGTCTACGGCAAACGAACTTGTGCGTTGATTGCCGATACAACATTTACGGATTGCCAGGCTTCGGCCAGGTATGGACTGGAATTGCTTGATACCATCTGGCTGCCCGCCAATGAAGTAGACAGCAATGGCAACAGCATTAGTTTTATAGGCAAGATCGAACGTCGGTTCACGGTGCCTGCCGGGAAACAATACCGCATGTTCTTGTTTGGATTTCCCTGTCAGGATGATTTGGTTTATCATTCTGTCTACCTGGACAATCTGCGACTAGAGGCGGATCCGTCCGGTCAATTGGATATTTTGAATAGCGATGCCTGTACCGGGCAAGTGACGTTGAGGGTGAATGCTTTTGATTCGGTGCCGCCTCCGGGAGTTACTTTTCAATGGTACCGGGACGGCATCGCTCTGCCTACCGAGACGGGACCTGTTCTGGAATTAATTCCTGCCGATGGCCCCGGGACTTACGAAGTCACCTGGGATGATGGCGGTTCTTGCGGTCATAGCTTGTATACGTATCTGCCACCGGCTGTAGATCTGTCCATCCATACCGATGGATTTCGGCTTTGCCCCGGGGATACTCTACATCTTTCGATCGAAGCATCCGATTTTGATAATTACTTTTGGAATACCGGTAGCACGGATGCTCGCATATCGGTGCATCGGCCAGGTCATTATGAAGCGGAAGTATTCTGGAGTGATCGCGGCCAGCATTGTTCCGCCACACTCGGTTTATTTATTGACCCCGGAGATACCATTCCGGTCCGGATTATGACCCAGCCGGTAAGTCACGGCCAGGATGGGTTGATTGATATTCAAACCCCTCTCAATCTATTAGGTATTAATTGGTCTGACGGTTACCCGGGATTGCTTCGTCGGACTGGTTTGGATACCGGCACCTACTGTGTGATGTTAGACCGGGCGAATTTTTGTCCCCTGGATACCTGCATCTCTATTACCTCATTCCCGGATTCATTGGTTTGTGTTGAGGAAATTTCGCATCCTTCCTGTCCGGAGGCCCCGGATGGCACGTTGCGTTTAAACATCACGGGAGGTTTGTTGCCTTACCGGGTGATCCTCAATGGCTTGGAATACCAAACGGACAGCTCGATTGTATTTCAAGACCTGGTAGCTGGCGATTACGACTGGAGGGTAGTTGATGGAGAGGGAGATGTCTGTACGGGTAGGATTTCACTCCAGGATATTCCGATGGGGTGGGATGTGGTTGCCGCGCCCGTCTATTGTTCCGATGGACGCAATGGCCGGTTGGAGATTCGCCCTGCTGTCAATAGCGGTGCGATTGAAGTGGTCTGGCCGGATGGAGTATGGGGGTTGGACCGGCATGATTTGAAGCCGGGCTACCATACCTTTGTGGTGGTTCAGGGCAGTTGTTTCATCCTTGATTCGGCATTGGTGGATGTCGTTGGGGAACCGCGGGCAATTGTCCCGCAAGTGGGCTTGGAGTCGTGTGATCCACGAAGGGGATACATCGATTTTGGTTTTCTCGACGTCCCGGGCGATCCGGAGGTCGGGTTGGTGGGTAGCCAGGCAGGGAGTAGCGGTTATTTTGGAGGATTGCAAACAGATACGGTTTATTCTTTCTGGATCCGCTCTCCGGAAGGATGTGTGGACACGGTACAGGTCGCACTGCCGGTTTTTCCCATCCTCCAGGTAACCATCCGGGTGCTGGATTCCATGGGGTCTGTTTTTCGGTTGGGACTTAGCCAAAACATTCATCCGCACCAACTGGAATGGTTGAACCGTACCCTGCAGACATCATGCAACGGATGTTCCGAATGGAAGGTGACTCAGAGCCATCAGAAACAAATCATTCAGGTGTTGGCCACGGATTCGAGCGGTTGTCAAGCCGGAGATACGCTTGTGATCCCGGCAGCCATTACTGATGAAGTCTACCTTCCCAACATCTTTTCACCGAACGGTGATTTGATCAATGATACCTGGGAGGTGTCAGCAGTTAATGCCATGCCTTATCGCATTTTAATCCGTGACCGCTGGGGAAATGTGATCCTGGACCAGAAAGGGGAGGACTTGCGGGAAATATCCTGGGACGGCACTTCTGATGGCCGGCTGGTCTTACCCGGCGTCTACCTGGTTCAGTTGCTACTTTATCCGGATACCCTCCGTCAGCGCCTTGTTAATGAATGCATCACGTTGATTCGCTGAGGTTAATGAATGGTGTTCGGATGGGACGGTTGACAAATTGAAGAACTTGGCAGAGCGACGAAGCTGTCCGTATGGGTTGAATTTAACCCTAGTGATACGCGGAGTTTGATGGTTACACAGAGGGACACTGAGATGACACGGAGGGACACGGAGTTAGTTTTTGCCAAATACTGAGCGTTGCTGTCCGCATGGGTTGAATTTAACCACCGTGATACGCAGCGTTTGATGGTTACACAGAGGGACACTGAGATGACACCGAGGGACTCGGAGTTAGTTATTGCTGCGTACAGATCTGGTTGTTTAGAAATGAGCAATGACCGCGCCCCTGGCAATTTTAGGACACAGAGGCGAGCTGCGCTCTTA
>JAGQXC010000150.1 GCA_020436785.1 Saprospiraceae bacterium
TGCCTTTGAAAACAAAGTGGCCATCACTTGCCGAAACCGTATCCACGTGCAATTCGCCATCCACCGGATACGAAAGCAACAACGCATCGGGCTCCAAACCGTTTATGGTCACGTCAAGGGTATATCCAGAACCGGAACCTGAACTACCGTCCTGGGAACAAGCTGAAAGAAGTAGTATGGTGGCTGGGATCAAATAGAAGAGGTGTTTCATGATTAAGTGTTTGATGATCTTTGGTAGCTACAACGACGATTCAACAGAAATCGTGCAATTGGCCTTTTCAAATTCGCGCACAAAAGTAACGATTTAGCCGATTGGGAGTATACAGAATTGAAATCCATTCCAATTTAGAGGGTGAGCATGCTATAAATTTTACAATTAAATTCCAGATCAAAATATTATCCTTTATATTAATACAAATGAGAAATATTAGTTTAACTTGTTTACCGAACTATAAAATCAAAACGTATGGGAAACTTGTTACCGTTGATCATTCAACTCATTAGCGGGGCGCTAGGTGGCAATGCTGCCGGATCCCTAATGAAAAATTTATCTCTGGGCACACTGGGCAATTCCATCGCCGGTATTCTGGGTGGTGGACTGGGTGGCCAATTGCTTGGTCTGCTTGGCATGAGCACCGGAAATGGCGGCATGGATATCGGGAGCATCATTGGCAGCATTGCCAGTGGTGGTGTCGGCGGCGGTGTGCTGATGGCCATTATCGGGGTTATCCGAAATGCCATGAAAAAGGCTTAATCCGGAAAAACAGAGCTGTAACGGGGGTGGCTGTTGTCACCCCCGTATTTATTTATAGGTAATCCATTATTCCAACCGGCAAACCGGAAACTCGGTGATGCGTAATGTGGTGCACCCGTAAGGTACCAGGGTGATGGACTCGATGGATGGGTTCTCACCACGGTATCTTCCCCACACCGCCGGCAGCTCTTTCGGATCGGTCCATTCCGGCAACCGGACGCCACGCATCCTAATTTGGACAGGTGCGGTTTGCAAATTCCAGGGATAGGAGCCGTCCCAGGGCTTCTCTTGCACCTCCACATTCTGATTCAAATCCTCCAGGTCCCGGGCCACCAGGGCATAATTCCAGGGGTCAAGGGGATAAACTTCCGTGAATTCCCGAAACCGTTCACTGACAAAGCCAGGCTTCCGCTCCCCATCGATTTTCAGGGCGTAAACCAGCGGTCCCCGCTCAACGGTCTGGGCAAATTGGTACCAGGTGGATGTCTTTAGCTCCATCGGAAGCTTCAATTGTACCTGGTCTCCTTCCTGCCAGGTCCGGTTGATCATCGACACACCATTCCCTGGTGTTTCGTTCCATACCTCTCCATTGATGCGGATTTCAGGTGAGGTACACCAGGCAGGGATACGAAGGTGGAAGGTGAACCGATCCTGTTTATCCGGATGGAATGTAAAAACAATCGTTTCCCGAAAGGGATAACCCGTTTCTTCGACAACTCTGAGCCTGGTATCGTCGCCGACCAACAATTCTGCCTCTGCAGGGGCGTACAACAGGGCTGCCACTCCCCGGTCCGGTGTGGCGTAGAAGAGGTTCTGTACGAATTTGGGCCAGGACTGGTGCATGTTACAGGTACAACAAGGATAGCCGGTCAGCACACCATAGACGAAATCGGTGCCCAGATGGTTCTGCCTTTCAAAGGTGTGATCCATCCCCGGATTTAACACCACCTGGTTGGCCGCTTGAAAGTATTGACGATTTAAAAACCGATCATCGGCCTGGGTGGGCAACGCGTTGTAGGCGATGCGCTCGATCTGATCGGCGAATGACAGGTCACCGGTGATGGAGAGATTGGTCTCCAGAGAGAACATTTCCTCAGCAATGGAACAAAACTCGATGCCCTGAACCGGGTGGTTACCGTGTAACGGCTCATCGCCTCCGTACATCCCCTGCGGTTGGCCATGGTATTTCCGTACATCACGTAAAGCTTTGTGCACCGCTTCCACATCGCGGACATCGTGACTTCTCTGATAGTAGACGACCGGCTGTTTGAGCGATTGAGCGAAATTGACCGTATGCATGCCAGCTAATTTGGATACGGTCAGCGCATTGATCTCGGTGGTATCAAATGGATAGCGTTTGATCTGGCTGTAATGCCAGGGCTGGACCGGATCACGGTCGTTTTCGGGATTGGTAAATACGGCGGCCCAGGGAAAGGTTTGTTGCTGGATCAATTCGCCCAGATCTAGGAGAAAATCATCCCCGGTGATGTTGTACAACCAATAGACGACCATCAGATTGTCTCCTCCCCGGCGATTGGCCCACAAGGTCAGGAAGTCAAGTGGTCGCTCCGGTAACTCCTGCAACTGGTAGTGGAAATACTTCGTCAGACAGTCGATTACCCGGGCATCTCCGGTTGCTGAATAATATTGTTGCAGAACCTTCAACATGACCATTTTGGGCCACCAATCTTCACGCATACCGCGTTGTAATCCGGGTTCCGGTTCTGGCTGGTCATCAAATGGAATGGGTCCGAGGTATCCGTCTTCCCGCTGATGAGTTAACGTCCATTCGACCCATTGCAGTGCCTTTTTTTTAAGTCGCTCATCATTCAAGATATAAGCCAGCGGCAACAGTCCGTCAATCCAGTAAGGGCCGCGCTCCCAGCCATCGCCATCTCCCCCCAGCCAACCATTGCGGGGACCTACCACCTCCGGATAGATGCTGTCCAGGTTTCCGGTGAGGCCTCCGGCCATACGCCGGAGCTGTTCATCAAGCCAACCGGAAGGTTTAATGTTGCCCAAAGGCAATTTGAGGTAAGGTTTGGGCAGCAGAGGCTGCCGGTTTTGCAGGTAATGGCCTGCGTTGGCACCTTTCTCCGGCACAACCGAGGTGCAATGTAACAGGATCAGAACCAGGACGGTTATTGTTGCATATTTCATGATGGACGCTTGATTGGATACAAAATAGAAAACTGGATCCGGATTGATTTGCTTTTAGGACAAGATGCCGCTGGATATCGTTTCAAGGATCATTCATGAGCGGCTCGCCAGGCGATCAAAACCAGGATTAACCA
>JAGQXC010000151.1 GCA_020436785.1 Saprospiraceae bacterium
AACAAATTAACAAATCAACAATCCTTATGGATCCCACCATATACAAATCACCAGATATACAGATATACAGATATACAGATATACAAACCTATTGATTACGATTTTTGATTTTTGATTTAGGATGGATCCGGCTAAACACAAATCAACAATCCTCATTAATTGACAAATATTAATTTTTGATGTTGTCCTGACACCGTGACACCGTGACACCCTGATACCCTGACACCCGTAAGTGACACCCTTTTGGAAATACACCTATGCGTTTAGATACGGATACAAAAAGATCTTTATCTTTACTTTCCATTACAAAGTACTTTCTATGGAAGATCAAAACCATTACCGGGAAGACATACGAGCGATCCGGGAGATCATGCAGCGGTCGACGCGATTCATTTCCTTGAGTGGTCTTTCCGGCATTGTAGCCGGATTGGTTGCTTTAATTGCTGCTTTCCTGGCCTGGCGCATTGATCCGGATTTATTCCGGTCCATACCACTCCCTGCCGTAGGAACATCGCCTGCCGCCCTGGGTCAATTGGTGGCTCTCTCCATCGCCACCTTACTGATTGCCATATCCGGGGCATTTGTATTCACCTTGCGGAGTGCCCGCAAAAACCGGGAATACATCTGGAACGTGCATTTTAGGCAACTGCTGGTTCAACTGGCCATCCCGTTGCTGACCGGCGGCGTGATCTGCCTGTATTTAGCCTTTGCAGGACTGATCAACCTGGTGCCACCGATGATGTTAATCTTTTATGGTTTGGCGCTGATTGGAGCCAGTAAATATACCCTGAAAGATATCTTTGGACTCGGAGTCCTGGAGATCGGGCTGGGCCTTACCGGTTTGTTTTTACCTGCCTATGGTTTGTGGTTGTGGGCGACGGGATTCGGATTGTTTCACATCGTGTACGGCATTCGGATGTACATCAATTACGGCGCGTGAAGGAGATTCTCAAAGACCTGGACAAGGCGTTTGAAAATAAGATTCGCCTGGCCCTGATGTCGGCCCTGATCGTCAATGATTACCTGGATTTTAATACCCTCAAAGAATTGTTGGACGTTACGGACGGTAACCTGGCTTCCCATTTACGTTACCTCGAAAATCAAAAATACATCACCTTTACCAAGACCTTCCTGGACCGCAAGCCGAATACCCGCTACCAGGCGACCAGGCAGGGCAGGGAGGCCTTCGAACGCCACATCCGGGCCATCGAAAAACTGCTTGAATAAATCCTAATCAGCAGTTAGATTCTTGACTCCGGATGCCAGGTACTAACTACTAGCTACTAGATACTGACTGTCTTCCAGCGACCACGCCGGAACACGATGATGCATAAGATGGCCAGAATGCTTTCACTGATGGCCACGGCAGCAAAAATACCACTGGGACCCAGATGCCAGGTGATGCCCATAAAGTACGCCAGCGGGATCTGCATAAACCAGAAGCAGATCAGGTTCAATATGGTCGGCGTAAAGGTATCACCGGCCCCATTGAAGGCCTGGCTGATCACCATGCCATAAGCGAAAAACAAATAACCGGCGCAAATGATCCGCAAACTCTGCACCCCATTTTCCACCACCACCGGGTTGGGATTGAACAACAACATGATCGGCTTGGCGAAAAGAATGTAGAGCAGCGACACCGCCAACATAAACAGCATGGTGTAGTGTGCGGTCTTCCACACACTCTTTTCGGCGCGGTCCGGCTGATCGGCGCCCAGGTTTTGACCGACCAGGGTGGCGGCCGCGTTGGCCATACCCCAAGCGGGGAGAAGCGTGAAAATCAGTACCCGGATGGCAATGGTATATCCCGCCACCACTTCCTCTCCGAAATGGCCGATGATGCGCATAAGGAAGATCCAACTCGACGATCCGATGATGAACTGGCCCATGCCACCGATACTGACGCGAAACAGACGCAGGATCACCGCCCACAATACCTTCAGATGACGACCGGCAATGCGGATGATGTCGCGCCCCAGGAACAAATGATACAACTGAAACAGCACGCCGGTTCCGCGTCCGATGGAAGTGGCTAAAGCTGCTCCCGCTACGCCCATTTCCGGAAAAGGACCCCAGCCAAAGATCAGACAGGGATCGAGGATCAGGTTCAGTCCGTTAGAGATCCACAGGGTTCGCATCGCGATCGCTGCATTACCGGCACCGCGAAAGATGCCATTTAACAAAAAGATCAGCATAATCACTAGGTTGGAGCCAAACAGGATTTTGGTGTACCACCTCCCTTCACGGATCAGTGCATCACTTCCGCCCATGGCCCGCAAGACATCGTCCGCCATGAAATAACCGGGTATACCCAAAATCAGGGACAACGCTACTCCGATCCACAAAGCCTGAGCCGCAGCGGCCGAAGCTCCTTCCCGGTCTTGTTCACCAATGCGACGGGCCACCATTGCGGTAGCGCCCATACTCAGGCCCCAGGCGATCGAATACACCAGAGTCAGCACCGATTCGGTAAATCCTACCGTGGCCACTGCATTGACACCAACCTTGGACACGAAGAACACATCGACGACTGCAAAGAGCGACTCCATGGCCATCTCCAGGATCATCGGCACCGCCAGCATGAATATTGCCCGGTTCAGGCTCCCATGCACAAACTCCGTTTCTTCACCACGGATGGCTATCCATAAATTCTTCAGAAATTTTTTCAAAACGAAAGGATTACAAATGAGGGAATAAAATGAAGATCAGACACAAGTGAAGAACTTGTGCGTACAAGGCTACCCGCGGG
>JAGQXC010000152.1 GCA_020436785.1 Saprospiraceae bacterium
ACAGTAAATGCATTGGTTCCCTGCCCCGGCGCCGGTGTGGCGGCCGGTCGGGCCAGGATGGCTCCCGGAATGCCTCCGCTGATGATGCGGTAGTATTCAAAGGGAAGACCCTCTTCCCTGCTAAATTTCCATCCGAAAACCTGCCGGTAAAAATCAACTTCCCGGCCCGGATTGCTGGACTGGATTTCAAAATAGGCAACGGTATTCATGGTCTGGTGTTAGAATTGACAAAATGAAAGAAGGTTACGGTTCAATGAGTAAAATTCGCTATGCCAGGTCATGGAAAAAAGGGGACATTGCGTCAATCGTCCGGGGTATTGCGCTGGCCGGAATACCAATACGTAAGCCAACGTTGACCCATGTAATGCACCCAACGGCGTGGCAGAGCCCACTGGAAAAGAACCAGAAGAACGGCCAGAACATTGGAAACGAACAATCGAAACATCGCCCGCCCACTCATTTCCCCTTTACGACCGGATGTCAAAACCGGGTGGTGGTAAAACACGTTGAATCGCTGGCCCGTTTTTCTACCAAATTTCTTCAGGCGCAGTAAAAAATCCAGTTCCTCAATGGCATAATATTGCTCACCAAAGCCGCCAATGGCCTCGAACGCGGACCGGCGACAGCCAAGGAACGCGCCTCCGCTCATTTGAAACAACCGGTAGAGGAAGTTGAGCCGCTCCAGGCGTAACCGGTTAAACAAGCTACCCCGGATCACCCGGATGGTAGACCCAAATCCAACCAATGGAAAATTTCTGATTCCGGCCATTATTTCCTGCAGCAATCCCGAATTGGGGTGGGTATCGGCATCCAGGAAAATCAACCATTCCCCACTTGCGGCCCGGGCCGCGGTGTTACGGGCACGTGCGATTTGATTGACCGGCTCGAAAACGACGGTGGCTCCCAAAGTACGGGCCATCTCTGCCGTCCGGTCGCTTGAATTGTTGTCACAGACGATGATCTCCCATTCATTGTGATCGGGAAGAACTTTCTCCAGTGCCTCGCGAGTCGTCGAAAGCGTCTCCGGTAAATAATGCTCTTCGTTGAAGGCCGGTATGAGGATGGAGAAAAGCAAGGAAGGTGATTTTGGATTGAGGATTCTTGATTTTGGATTGAGGATTCTTGATTCTTGATTTTGGATTGAGGATTGCCGTTCAGCCTTGGGGGAGGAACCGGTTGACGGCCCATAAAGTCAGGACCAGGATTAAAGAAGGCAACGCAATCCACCACCATTCGCTGGCCAGAATGTGCCAACCCCGCTCACTGAAAAATGCCCCGGCACGGATCGGAGACACCTGGATCGGCCGGAACGGGAAAAAATAACGTTGATTCCAAAACGGTGCAAAAAAAGCCACTCCTCGTCCTCCATTGGTCAGGGCATCCAACAGGCCATGCGAGGCCATGCAAATGAATAAGTAGAGCCAACGACGGATTTGGTGATTGGCCCACAACCACCGGTCCGCCATCCAGGCCAGGATCGCCGCAAACAACAGGGAATGCGTCAATCCACGGTGACCCAATACATGGTCATAGGGTATTCCGAACCGGAATGCCAGGACATCCAGGTCGGGAATCACCGAAAATGCAATGCCTAACCACTTGGTGCGGGCGTCCAAACGGTTGAAGGAAGGCCAAAACGAAACGGTGGCGGCGAAAAAAGCATGTCCAAATGCAGAAGCCAAGATTGATTAATTTTGGATTTAAGATTTTGGATTTATGATTTAGGATTTAAGAAACAGGATTTTAAATCCATGGCAAGGAAATTACTGAACATTTTCCGTAAAACGCAGGGAAGTACTATTTACTAAGGAATCGACCAACGCTTCTGGAAGCTTATTTCTTCCAGCGCAGGTAGTGCAAACCCGGAGCAATGGGGTAAAATCCGAACCGGGCATACAGTTCGACATGTTCCGGTTTGCAATACAATTCAAAGACCTCCAATCCCTGGATGCATGGTGCCGCCAGAATTTCCTCCATCAACCGGCGACCTAAACCCAGACTCTGGTAATCGGGGTGGATGATCACGTCAAATAGGATTCCCCGGAAAATTCCGTCCGAAAGCACCCGGGCAAAACCGACCATGCGATCCTTTTCATCGTCCAGCAACCCAAATAAATAGGTGGAATGCTGCAACATGATCCCGACCTGGTCAATGGTTCTCGATTGAGTCCACCAGGGGGTGGCGTATAACTCCATCAGATCTTCAATACGGGAGAACGGCTTTTCCCATTGAATGAATTGTATGGCCATGGCATTGGTTGTTGTCCAGCCGAAGATAATTGAGCCGGAACTAAAATCAATGCACTCAGTCCAGGCATCGAACGAAATCGTCCATCGAAGAAATGGTTTTCTTGATCGAAAAACCATCCCAAATGGAATATGTTATACTATATTGATATCAAATTAATATCAAAATGGAAAAATCAAATCATCCTGTTTCCGGGTACTTCGCACTGGTGGCCATGATACTGGCCCTGGCTGCAACCATCTACTTTATGATCAACGAGCAGGCCATCGGGGGCGTCGTCGCCTTTTTGGTATTCCTTTTTCTGGCCAAAGGGCTCTTTTTTATCTATCCCAATGGTTCCAAAGTGCTGACCCTCTTTGGGAAGTATGTCGGTACGGTCAAAAAGGACGGACTCTTCTGGGTCAATCCATTTTATGCCCGGCAATCGATTTCGCTGCGGGCCCGCAACTTTGACAGCGAGACCATAAAGGTTAACGACAAAAAAGGGAACCCGATCCTCATCAATGTGATCTTGGTATGGCGGGTAAAGGACACTTACAAAGCGGCCTTTGAAGTGGATCAGTACGAATCCTTTGTCCGGGTTCAAACCGATGCCGCCGTGCGTACCCTGGCCTCGCATTACTCCTACGACACCTTCGACGACGAACCGGAGGCTCACACTTTACGATCGAGTGTCAATGAAGTCAATGACACGCTGGAAAACGAAATCTCCGAGCGACTGGCCATAGCCGGCATCGACGTAATGGAAGCCCGCATCGGTTACCTGGCCTATGCTCCGGAAATCGCCAATGCCATGTTGCGCCGGCAACAAGCCGAAGCCATCGTGGCTGCGCGGTTCAAAATCGTTGAGGGCGCCGTGAGCATGGTCGAACTGGCCCTGGCTGACCTCTCGAAAAAAGAGATCATCGAGCTGGATGAAGACAAAAAAGCAACGATGGTCAGTAACCTGATGGTGGTCTTGTGCGCTGACCGCGACGCGACGCCGGTGATCAACACCGGAACCCTGCATTCTTAATCCGATCAACCTGTATGTCCAAAAAGAAAAATTTTGTTCTCCGGATTGATGAAAAAACGTATGCCGCCATTGAAAAATGGGCCGCGGATGAGTTTCGCAGTGTCAACGGACAACTCGAATGGATCATCAGTAAAGCGCTGAAAGATGCCGGACGGAGTAAAAAAACACATGATGAAAAACCGAAAGATGAAGACGCTTGAACATTCACGTCCAATCCCTGATCATGTTCAGTAGCTCTGTCCGGTTTCCCGTACCTTGAGTTTGGATTATGATGGATTGATCTGGATTTTCACCGAGCTCAGACCGATTGTATGTTTCGGAGATGATTACCAAATGTCGGGTCGCGACCATAAAAATCACCCGGTCAGGGCGACCACACCGCCATTTCCGGGTGAGTCCGGATAAAAGACCTTTCCGTCTTCGAGCCACACCCCTTCGGCCGGATCTTCTTTCAGTAGAAAAGGACCGTCAATATCCGCATAGTCGACCAGTGGCAACAATTGAGCCGCCGCTGAAATACCCACCGAGGTTTCCGTCATGCAACCGATCATGATTTTCAAACCCAACTGACGGGCCTCCCTGATCATGGCTCTGGCCGGGGTGATGCCACCGCATTTCATCAATTTAATGTTGATGGCGTCATAATAAGGAGCGCAACCTCCCACATCCTCCGGTAAATGACAGCTTTCATCCGCCATGATCGGCAAAGCCATTCTACCCTGGATGGCCCGGATTCCTTCCCCGTCATCTGCCGGCAAGGGTTGCTCGATGAATTCTACGTCCATGTCTTTTAGAAACGCACTCATTTCAATGGCTTCATCAGGAGTCCAACCAGCATTGGCATCCACCCGGATGGTCGCACCGGAACGACGGCGTACAGCCTCCACCAACTGGCGATCCTGTGGACCACCCAATTTGATCTTGTACACCGGCCAGGGGTGTGCTTCCAGGAAAGAAATCGCCTGATCCACCGGTATGAGCCCAATGGTCAGTGAACTCAACGGTACCGGTTCGGTTGTCAGGCCCAGGTACTTCCAGGTAGGTAACCGGTTGATTTTCCCATAAAGATCATAGGCGGCCATGTCCAGGGCACATACCGCAAAGGGTTCGGTCGCCAGAATGGGTTGTAATTGTTCATAGACCACTTCGGGATGGGTCATTTCCATTGCTTCCAATGGAGCTCTGACTTGTCCCAAAGCTTTGATCAGTCGCTCCAGGGTGATGCCATAATACTGAACACAGGTCGCTTCACCCCATCCCGTTAGTCCATTTTGTTCAAGGCCTACCCACAGGGCATCGCGATGGCTGACCTGCCCATGGGCGGTGGCAAAGCTCCCGGAAATCTGCAGGCGTAGTGTTTTGATGATCAGTTTCATAGATGGAACCAGGGTTCGTGAATGGTGACGGTGGCTGCCTGTGTATCCAGGGTAGCCCGGCAACCAACCGGAAAGGTGCAGATATCGGCCACATGGCCAAACGAAAATCCATAGTAAACAGGAACACCCAAACCTGAAAATTGGTTATTCAGGGTCTCTGGCAGACTCAGAGAGCGGTCTTCCGGACTGGCTTCACAATCGGCAAAATTGCCCAACACGATGCCGGCCACCCGGTGTAAATGGTAAGCCTGATGCAGCTGGGTAAGCATGCGGTCAATGCGGTATGGCTTTTCTCCCACATCTTCCAGAAAGAGTAAACCACCGGTCAGATCGGGCTCATAAGGGGTTCCTGCCAGGGCAGCAAGCAGTGACAGGTTTCCGCCAACCAGCCGACCGGTAGCCGTACCGGGATGAATGGTGTACGGCAAGACGGAATCCTCCGTATGCGTTTGGTCAGCCGGCGCTAATGGGATGATCTGCGGATAACCGGTATTGAACAGGATGGATTTTAATTGCTCACGAGTATACTCCGTCAACTCCATACCGGCTACCGGACCGTGCAAACCGGGCATTTTATCTTCTGACCAGCGTGCGGCATGCAAGGCGGTGATGTCGCTAAATCCCAGGATGGGCTTATTGGCTTTTTTCCACCGTTCTGCCGGTATCTGTGGCAACAACCGGGAACAGCCATAACCACCCCGGATGCACCAGATCAGATCCACCTCCGGATGACCCAGATGATGCTGCAGGTCCTGCAATCGAACGGCATCCGTTCCCGCCAGGTAACCATACTGGGCATGGATGGCTTCCGTATAATAGGGTTTCAGTCCCAGTGACTCGACATTGGCCACAGCCTGGGTCAACTGCTCCTCACGGATGGCGCTGCCCGGTGTGATGAGTCCCACGGTCATCCCGGGAAGGATGGGACCGCCAAACTTCCGGATGGCCATTTCACCGGTATCCGGAACTTCCCCGGGTCGCAACCAGGCTCC
>JAGQXC010000153.1 GCA_020436785.1 Saprospiraceae bacterium
GTCACCGATGAAAACTGGCAGCGATTATACCACCTGCTGGATCATTACCACCCCAGGGATGTCCTCTTTTTAGGAGACCTATTTCACAGTGCTTACAATGTGGAATGGGACATCCTGGGACGCTTCCTCAAGGCCTTTCCCCACACGAGATTTCACCTGATCATGGGCAACCACGACATCCTGGATGACGAACATTATCAACAATTGGGACTGTTGATCCATGAACCTTATCTGGAGTGGAAACCTTTCTTATTTAGTCATTATCCTCTCGACGACGTTCCGGCGGATTGGTACCCGGTCTGCGGGCACATCCATCCGGCAGTCCGCCTGCGGGGAATGGCTTATCAGGGCTTACGTGTTCCCTGTTTTTATTTTGGTGAACAACAAGCGGTTATGCCGGCATTTGGAGCATTTACCGGAACAGGAGTGATCCGGCCCCGGCGGGGAGATCAAATCTATCTCATTGCTGAGGACGAAATCATTCCTGCTGAGGAAGGAGAATAGCCAGGATGCTCCGAGGTTTTGCTATTTTTGTTTGCAAACACCGGATAAACTTTAACAAAGTTATAAGAGTCACTTTGTGCTTCGATTGCGTCTATAAGATATGATGCAGTCCAAACCATATAAACCAATAAGATTGAGCCAAGTACACAACAAGGATAAGTATCTGCGGATTTTCGAGAATGAGTTTCTTCCTCACATCGATGCCCTGCATACTTTTGCCTACCACTTGACTTACAACGAGGATGATGCCAGCGATCTGGTTCAGGAAACGTACATGAAAGCCTACCGGTTTATTGACAAGTACGATGAAGGAACTAATGCTAAAGCATGGTTGTTTAAAATCCTGAAAAACGCGTACATCAACGAGTACCGCCGGAAGACCAAAAAGCCGACACAGGTCGACTTTGAGGAAATCATCAGTTATCATGACAGCGATTCCGACAAGGTAGGTAAATACACCGACCTCCGGGAAGAGCTATTCAACAGCATGATGGGTGATGAGGTGACCAGTGCCATCAATGCGCTGCCCCTGGATTTCCGGACAGTGATCCTGCTTTGTGATGTAGAGGGTTTTACCTATGAGGAAATCGCCAAGATCATAGATGTTCCCATCGGAACCGTGCGGTCGAGGCTTTTCCGTGCTCGGAATATGTTAAAAGACAATTTGAAAGAGTATGCTGAAGGGTTGGGCTTTAAAGACAAACGATCAAAAAACAAATCCGCCAAGAAATAAATTTGGCATTCTCCGATCATTCTCTATTTTAGCATCCTCCGCCGTCCTTCCCGGGAACATTCCTAATAGCCATTTATTGGACTGTTAAAATCAACCGATATGAATAATCTTGATGCGTTTCAGGAATTTCATGAGAAAATGAACATGTACCTTGATAATGCCCTCCCTAAAGAAGACGAACAAGCTTTCCTCACCCAGATACACGACGACCCCGACTGTTCACGGATGTATGCCAGCGAGAAAAATTTCCGCGACCTGATCCGCAACAACATCCAACGGACACACGTGTCTCCCCACCTGATTCAAAACATTAAAAACAAAATCCGGGTCTTATAGCTTCATTCTACTTTCCTTACCTTTGCCGCCCATTTAGCACCATTCGTACACACGGGCTATGATCGAAAAACTGGAGGCCATTAAAGACCGCTACCTGCGGCTGGAAGAACAATTGTCGGATCCGGAAGTGATTGCCGACAACAAACGTTTTTCCAAGATCCACAAGGAATACAAGGAATTAGGTGAAATCGTCAGTAAATACGACGAATACCGGACCATCCTGGAACACCTGCAATCGGCCAAAGAAATCATCCGCACCGAGCGGGACAACGAATTAATCGCGATGGCCCGCGAGGAGATCGAGTCCCTGGAAACTCAACAGGAATCGCTTGACGAAGAATTAAAAGTATTGCTCATTCCCAAAGATCCGGAAGATGAAAAAGATGTGATCTTCGAAATCCGTGCCGGTACTGGGGGAGACGAGGCCTCCATCTTCGCCGGTGACCTCTACCGCATGTATTCCCGCTACTTTGAAGAACAAGGATGGAATGTAGAAATCGTATCCATCAGTGAAGGCACCGTGGGCGGATACAGCAAAATTGTGCTGGAGATCTCAGGAAATGACGTCTACGGTAAATTAAAGTTTGAATCCGGTGCGCACCGCGTCCAACGGGTCCCTAAAACCGAGTCCCAGGGACGCATTCATACGTCTGCGGCAACGGTGGTGGTTATGCCCAAGCTGGAAATGGAGGACATCAACATCCGCAAGGAAGACCTTAAGGTGGATACCTTTCGTTCCAGTGGTGCCGGGGGGCAGCACGTCAACAAGACGGAATCCGGGGTACGTTTTACGCACCTGCCTACCGGGATTGTGGCTGAGAGCACCGATGGCCGGTCCCAAATTCAAAACCGGGAGATCGCACTTCAGCGGCTTTATGCCAAGATACGTGATGCGCGGGTTCAGGAACACGAAAGCAAGGTGGCCAGCCAACGCAAATCATTGGTCGGCTCCGGCGACCGCTCCGATAAGATACGCACGTACAATTACCCCCAGAACCGGGTCACCGATCACCGCATCAACCTCACCCTTTATAACCTTGATGCCATCATGAATGGCGATATCAATGAGATCCTTCAGGGATTGCAAATCGCTTACAATGCGGAGAAAATGGTGGAGGAGTAACTTCTATCAGGAAGGATCCCTGCGTAGAGCAGTTAGGACCATCCATTTGGAATGAGCTGAGAACATTTCGTGTTTAAAAATCGGCTCCGAAGCTTAAATACAACCTCGGTTTATTGACCACGCCATTTTCCAGGCCCCAGGCATAATCGGCCCGGATGAGGTATCCTAAAAGATACAGGCGAACCCCGGCTCCATAGCCCATGATAATGGGAAAGCGGTCGTAATTGACGTTGATGGTCACCAGGGGATTGGAAACCGTGAGTACGTTGAGGGGATTGTCATCGTCAAAGGGACTCCTGCCGTGCCAGGCGGTACCGATATCGGTGAATGCCGTCAACTGGAAGTTGCGGAAGAACCCCGAACTGGAATACTGGGGAATCAGGTATTTAAAGACCGGCACCCGCAACTCACCATTGTAAAGGATGTATGATGTCCCGTTGCGAATGTTTTGTTTGAAACCCCTCATGTGGGCGGCCAATCCATTGTAGGCAAATTTATTGGATGGAGGGATGGGCACATTTTCATCGTACTGGGCAAAAAGCCAGTTATCCACGCCACCCATGAAATACAGGATCTGTTCGGAACCAAATGAGGTCGCCCCGACCAATCTGGATGCAAATATGGATTGGCGATCCAACCGTTGATAATGCCGGCCTTCGAAACCTAAAATGGTCATGAATCCCTGGTTAAAGTTGAAAGACCAGGGTTTGAACAGAGCAATGTCCATTTTTTTGACCATTTCTCCGTAGACCTTGAACATGGTCCCATTGCGCAGGTTCAGATCGATGTCCAGCGCATTGTCAAAGACATATTCGAGTCGTAACCCCAGCCGCTGGGCGGTCTGATCGGGGGTCTCCAGCGATGCCCGGTCCGATGCCAGCAATGAATTCTTGTCCATCCGCAAGGTAGCAATTGCCCGTACACTCTGGTAGACATCAAATGGATAGGACCATTGACTTAAGCCGATCACGGTCGTCGCATGGCTTCGATGATTGAGACCGGTTTGCAAGGGCATGTCTTCGTAGCGGGATTTGCGATAGAACGCATAACGTTTGTCGATTCGTCGCTTTTTGTCGTCAAAAATCAGGAAGTACTCCGAGCCGTCAAATGACGTTGGATAGCGGGCACCGCCTTCGACCACATAATCCTCAAACAGGTCTTTGATGTTTGCTTTCAACAGAATCCCCACCGGGGGGTATTCGAAGCCCCGTGTAGAGGTTCCGGCATAGGTGTTGAGTCCATTAAAGAGCAGATCGTTGTCAAGGTTGGAGGTGAGCCGGTTGATGCGGAACTTGATGCGCGATGCCACCATCCGGCTGTATTTAAACTCTACGATATCGCCGTATCCCGGCACCTCATCTTTGACTTCTTCCTCCGGTGCCTCCAGTTTGGGTTCATTCAGATCAAGTTTTTCAAACACGTTCTTCGGCGGATCGGGAAATTCCGATTGAAAGAAATAAGGCTTCGTATCATGGGCCACCCGCAGTGTATCGTAATGTTCCGGCTCATCGGGGATGAACGGTTCCTGAACCTGACGAATATTGCCGGGAAACCGTTGACTGAAGTAGGTGGTAAATGCCGGTTTGACGGGATCGGTCTGGATGGGTAAGAGGTACATGCCGGGCTTTTTCTCTTTGTCGATTACCTCAACCAGAGCGGAACCAACCGCATCATGAATTAATATGTTGTGACTGTAATTGGTCAGGAAATAACTGGAATTATCGGGCTTTAAAATCTTGCGATTGATGACTCCGGTTTCATTCGTTAAAAAGTAAATATTGCCCTGATCATCCGTTACCGGTTGACGTTCTTCGGCATTAGGCGTTTTCGTCAGCCGGGTCATTTCCAGCGGCTGGTAGTCATCGGTCAGGGTCATGGCATAAATGTCCATATGCCGGATGGGCAAAATGGAATCGGGATTGATGGTGTCATTGGGAATTCCCCGATTGGAAACCCAGACCAGCCGTTGACGATCGCCGGTGTATTGCACCGTTACCTCCAGGTCATCGTACTTGTCTTCCAGGATTGGGTCAGCCCGGCGATAGCGCAAATTGTACATGTACAAGTCACTATAGCCCGACTTGGTTGCCGCTATTACCAGGTGTCCTTTATCCCAAAATGCCGCATCGTAAATGCGCATCAGGTCCGGGGACAGCAAGTCATCGGTCCGTTCACCACGATCAAGATCAAAGTGGGACAATTTGATGACATCCCTGGCTTCGTAAATGACCATCAAACCATGGCCACTGTGTTCCCAACAGATGATGGGATAATTGAAATCGGTCTCCTGAATGTTGTTGCGGGTTCCCCCGGTCATGAGTAACGTCTGTTTTTGTGTAGCCTGGTTATAGAGCCAGATTTTGGTCTTTCCGATATCGTTGGTGATGTATGCCAGGTAGGCGCCATCCGGGCTCCATTTAGCCCGCGTATAGTGTTGGTATTTCTTCAATTTGGTTTTCAGGCCTTCTCCTGCCGGCATCGGTTCAAAACCATTGATTTCATTTTGGTAGCGCTGCATGTAAAACTCAAAGCAATCGGAAGCCACCTGCTTGAAGGGAATACCCAGAATGAACAGGAACGCCTTTTTAGGAGTCTTGTGGATCCGCGTCAGGTAAAGGATATTGGCCAGGGAAGATTTCCCGTATACCTTTGATACATAATACCAGAAGGCATGACCCATTTCTACCGGATAACGGGCCGCCAATTGATCGAATTTCTTTTTTTTGGTTTTTA
>JAGQXC010000154.1 GCA_020436785.1 Saprospiraceae bacterium
GCCGGGATTACTGTAACGGATCCTGTCAGCCCTGTGGATGCAGTGGCGGCGGTGGCGGCGCCGGAGGAATGAATGGTTCCAATGGCCAGGCAGCCTATGATTGTGGATTTAATTATCCGGGCATGGGCATTAATTATGGCGGTGGAGCATCCCAGGTGTCCGGAGGAGCAGCAGGACCTCAAGATCAAACTCCTGGGGGCATTGTAATACATCTCGCGACTGCTGGTCTTTTGGGACTTGGAGGATCTGGTTCAAATGGAATTTTTGATGTTGCCGGTGGTGGCGGCGGTGGTGGCTACTACGGCGGTGGCGGTGGCGGTGGCAGCATGGATGGTAGTGGAATCGGAGGCGGTGGCGGTGGCGGTGGTTCCTCTTACGATGGAGGGCTAACATCTGCTTTGAACCAACCGGGAGTGCGTTCTGGAAATGGTTTGGTAACCATCGTGTGGGCTTTAGATGTTCCCGATCAATCGGCAGGAATCTCTTGCCAGGATCACGTTAATGTAAGTTTGAATACAACCTGTTCACGGGAAATTATCCCCGCAGACGTGCTGACCAGCGCAAGTGCCGCCTGTGTAAGTTGCTATTCTCTTGAATTGTTTAGACCTAATACAAGTACACCGGTACCTGGTTCGATATTGACGTATGAACATATTGGAAGTACCCTCACCTATGTCGTAACCAACATTAATTCAGGAGCAAAATGCTGGGGAACTATAAAACTGGAAGATAAACTGGGACCACAAATACAATGTATCAACGATACCATCAGCTGTTTACAAATGAGTGAGCGGGAAGATCTGGTGATTTTGACCGATGAATGCATGATTTACCCACCTTCCAAAGAGATTCTGGAAAAACAATGGACAGATCTCGGTTGTGAAGACCGTACGTTTATTGGTTATTTAGCCAGGAAAGTAAGAGCAACAGATGTCTGGGGCAATTTTAGCAAGTGCCGGGATACGCTTTTTGTACGTAAAGAGACCATAGATAGCCTGGTCTGTGGGCCGGATACACTCATCGAATGCACTACCGAAGTGGTCCGCAATGGCAAGACCGTAGAGTTATTGTGGAATACCGGCAAAAACGGCGATACTTACCTGGATGCCGAGGGTTATGCCCATCCCTGGCCGACGAATGGATATGGCTATTTCCCGGCGCCTTATCTGAAGAGCACGCAACCAGGACAAGATCCCGGATATTTATTGCCCCTTCATACAGATACAGGGCCTGATTTTACCAACACGGGCAAATGCCAGATCGTCTTTGATTACGAAGACCACATCGTGCCGACCTGCGGAAAATCGTATAAAATTCGCAGAACCTGGAACGTGTACGACTGGTGTGGCCACCGTGACACAACGTGTGTACAGTGGTTCAAGATTACGGATACAATGGCTCCGGTTATTGACAGTAAATATCTGTACGCCATGGGCAACGAGTGTTCTGATGTGCCGCAAGTACTTCTTGATAAAGCGGCAAGCCTGGATGCTTTGACCGTATGTACCATCCTTGAAGCTGAAGTAGATCCGCACGACTGCAAAGCAACGGTCATCCTGCCCGATCCGCGGGCCTGGGTGTTGAAAGACTGTGACGATCAGTTGGAGGTCTATTACGAAATCGAATACAACGACCCATCGCATCCGGGCAAGACCCTATTGGAATCCGGAAATATCGCAGAAGGGGAGACGACTCATGTTTACCTGCCGGCTGGCTGGCACCATGTGGTTTACCACATTCGGGACCGGTGCTGGAACGAAACCTTGTTGCTGCAAGGGATAAGTGTTTACGATAACACGCCACCGACGCCGGTGTGTGATGAGATCACCCAGGTGACCCTGGATCCGGAAAAATGCTGGGCCCGGGTTTATGCGAAAGACCTGGACGACGGCAGCCACGACAATTGTTGTGACCAGTTGCATTTTGCGGTTGCCAGCATGGATACCATCGAATACTGGCGCAATCACTGGTATGAGCATTTTGCTTCCTGCCTGGATCCTTATGATTACCATCATTACCGTGATTACATTGATAAAGCGATTGAAGAATGGATCAACGTATTTGTCTTTGACGATTACATCGACGTCAGTGAATGCGGTACCGAACAGTTGGTGTTAAGGGTTTACGAGGCCTGCGATATGCCGCACTACGATCCGCATATTTTCTATGGCGGCGAACACGAATGGTATTGGTGGAATATCTCCTATAAATTTGCAGGGTGGTATGCTTACAAGTTAGATGAATACATCCACTATGGAGATCCCAGACCTGGTTTTACTTGTTTATTTTCTGAAACGTATCCAGAGCAAATAGGATTCCTCTGGGATCCCATCTTCAATCCAATTCCATGTCCTATAGACCAATTGGATGAACACGGTTCATACTTAGCGCCGTTATGTGGATATGGTGGTCCCAATGATAGCAATTGGTACACAAGGGTTGTGTATGGGTTGCCCAATGAATGGCGAATAACTGCTGTTCATTTAGGCGCCAAGACACGCTACCACTTCCCACACCTGTACAACGATTGCATGATCGAGGTACGCAAGGACGACAAAGAACCTCCGGTGGTGGTTGCACCGGAAGACATCACAGTGTACTGTGACGGCGTTCCTTACTGGTGGGAGCTAACGAAAACCTATGCAGGAGGTACGAAGACCGCCACAGTGAAAGGTCATGGCGCTTCATTTACGCATGATGTTTGTGAAGGAGAAGATGCCCTGGCTACGTATTGCGCAGATCCTTACACCTACCCAGTAGGATGGAACACTTCAGGTGCTCCGGTTGAAATAACGAAGGTATGTTGCGTCGAGATCCCCTGGGATGGCTGCGACTTCGGCTACTACGGAGGCCCGGTCTGCGGGGAATATACCTATGCGGGCGGTGTCAACTGCGATGAATACAGCTACTGGTACCACGATCACAACTGGCAACCCATCTACTGCCGGCTGTGGCTGATGCTGGATAAATACGACACCCCGGATGGTGGACACCCGAGCCCGCAAAGTTACTTTGACGGGACAGCGGAAGACTGGGTGATCACGGACAAC
>JAGQXC010000155.1 GCA_020436785.1 Saprospiraceae bacterium
GGTGGAAATCTTTCCGGTGGCCACGATCTTCGTGCCTGAAGTGGCGAGATCCGGGAGCATGCATTTCCTGGAATTTCCGGAATTGCTCTTCCGATAGGACTTCTTTTAAAGCATCCTGGTGATCTTCCCGGTTTTGCTTCATTCGGTCCTGCATGGCATCCCGTTCTTTCAGCATTTCTTGCCGTAGGGCAGCTCCTTTCTTAGCGGCATCCAGGTTGATCTTTTCTACTTTTTCCAACTGTTCCGGTGTCAAATTCAGTTCTTTCGCCATTCGATTCGACTGATGCATGGCCATGGAATCGGGTGTGATCGCAGGAGGTCGCATTCCGTGGTCACCTTCATGTGGCGATCCGGTTTGGGCAAAAACTACGCCGCCAAACAAACCAAAGGTCAGTGCGGTAAATAAAACTTTTTTGAGTGCGTTCATGATTTGCTCGATTTTAAGGTCATAAATAATGATTCACACCCCGAAAATGGGTCACTACGACCCTGTTCGCAATTTTTTTCAATCAACGGGTACAATACATCAATCAATCACGGGTTCTTTTGCTTTCATTAACAGCCGCTTGATTTCCGTCCATACGTACAAACCGCTTTTTAGGTGCGGATCCCGGGTTTAATTCATTGAAGTGAAGCGTCCATTCATTGATAATAATTGGTACTGCCCGGTGAAATCTGGATATTTATTGCATGATTGATTACAGGCATCCTCGCTATTGGGGGCAGATACTCTTCTGGAGCCTGCTGTGGTTTCTTTTCCCGTTGTTATTCACCCATGATCTGCGATTGGGCTGGGATTACATGCTTGTACACAACATCATCACGGCGCTTGCTGTCAGCATCCTGGTGTGGATCAATCTTCAGTTTTTATTGCCACTCTATTACCACAAACGGAATGCATGGTTCTTACTGGCAGGTATGGGCATCCTTTTGATTTTGCTCTGGTTGGTGCAGGATCCGGCGTTACCCTGGAACCATCCTCCCGAATGGTCTGGAAGGGGACGGCCTTTTCCGGCTCACCTATTTAAAAGGATGGCTCAATTCCGCTGGATGGGCTCCGTAACGCCGCTCCTGTCATCTTTTCTGGGCAGTTCCCTGTATGAAATTTCACTCTACGCCCGGCAAAAGGACCAGGAATCCGTTCAATTACAAAAAGAAAAGCTGGAAACCGAAATCAAATTCCTGAAGTCCCAAATCAATCCCCATTTCCTCTTCAATGCACTGAACAACATTTACACATTGTCCATGATGGAGTCGAAGCTGGCTCCTGACAACATCCTGCGACTTTCGGAAATGTTACGGTACGTACTCTATGATTGCAACGAAGAACAGGTCCCCTTGCGGAAGGAGATCCATTACATTCGAAATTATGTCCATTTCTACCTGTTGAAAGACAGTAGCGGACTAAATGTTAAATTGGACCTGGACGAAAGCCATCCGGAAAAACCGATTGCTCCCATGTTGCTGATTCCGTTCGTGGAGAATGCTTTCAAACACAGTAAAATTGAGGATA
>JAGQXC010000156.1 GCA_020436785.1 Saprospiraceae bacterium
CTGTATCCGTCGCAGTTCAGTCCATCGCCATAATTCCCGTATTCGCCACAGACCGGTCCGCCGTAGTAACCGTAGTCGCCGCCATCCCAGGGGATCTCCACGCAGCACACCGGCCCTTCAGCGTAGTCTCCGGATGTATTTTTCCCTTCCGGAAACACGTCAGGACTGGAACAATAGGTCTGCAGTGCATCCTCACCCTCACACACATCATGCGTGTACTGGGCGCCATGCCCTTTAACCGTGGCGGTCTTCGTACCTCCGGCATAAGGCTTGGTTAGCTCCCACCAGTAAGGAACCCCGTCGCAATAGACCGTCACATCCTCAGGAGCTACAACCACCGGCGGTGTTTTGTCGTCCTTCAGCACTTCGATCATGCAATCGTTGTATTTAACCGGAGTGTAATAGAGCGATTTAAAATTCAGATTCTTGGTAAGCTCAGCTTCGGTCCGGTAGGGATCAAATACCCTTTTCTTCCAATCATTTACTGCATCATTGGTCCTTGGCAACCATTCGCAAAGGTTCCAGCGGATGGGAACATGCGTTTTAGCCAGAAAAGGAGCTATGTATTCAAATCTTGAACCACTTGATGAAGTAAAGATATTACAAGCGGAATAGCCATATTCAGTAAGTTCCGGGTTAAGATCGATGTTCTCAAAGAGAATATGAATTCTAATATCTACCGGGATATCAACTCCGAATTGACCATTGTCACAAACAAATCGATATCGGGGGTTGCCATAATGGATGTATTCATCCAATTTCCACATGTAGTTCATTAGAAACAATGGGGAATGATTGAACCAATACCATTGATGTTCCCCACCATAAAAGGTATGGGGATCGTAGACCGGGAGGCCACATGCTTCGTATACCCGCAAGACCAACTGCTCGTTGCCACACTCCGTCACATCAATGTAATCGTTAAAAACATAGGAATTGATCCAATCTTCAATGAAGGCATCATAACCTTCCTGATATTTATAATATTCGCTTTCACCAAAACAATTAAGGAAGTAATTGTGCCAATAGTTGTCCCAATAGGTGACACTGTCCCTATTGGCCACGGCAAAGTGCAGTTTGTCACAGCAGTTGTCGTGGCTGCCATCGTCCAAATCTTTGGCGTAAATACGCGCCCAGCATTTCTCTGGATCCAGCGTCACCTGGGTGATCTCATCACATACCGGCGTCGGAGGAGTGTTGTCGTAAACACTTATCCCCTGGAGCAACAAGGTCTCGTTCCAGCAGCGGTCGCGGATGTGGTACAGCACGTTGTGCCATCCGGCCGGCAGGTAGACATGCGCCGTTTCTCCTTCCGCAATAGTTCCCGATTCCAACAGGGTCTTACCCGGATGCGATGGGTCGCTGTATTCGATTTCGTAATAGACCTCCAACTGATCGTCGCAGTCTTTCAACACCCAGGCCCGCGGATCGGGCAGAATGACCGTTGCTTTGCAGTCGTGCGGATCCACTTCTGCTTCCAACACTTCACATGCCAACCAGGCCTGTTTGCTGATGGACTCCTGGATGACCGATTGTGGCACCTCATCACATTCGTGGATCTGATCTTCCGAACTCACCAGATTATCGAGGTTGTGCAAATGTCCCGGATCGATTACCGGAGCTCTGGCATCGGTAAATTTGAACCACTGCACACAGGTGGTGTCGCGATGCCCGCACCAGTCGTAAATGGTCCAGGTGCGGCGAATTTTATAGGAACGTCCACAGGTAGGAACGATGTGATCTTCATACATAAAGACGATCTGGCATTTGCCGGAATTGGCGAAATCCGGGCCTGCATCGGTATGATTCGGTAACAGGTACCCGGGATCCTGACCCGGCTGCGTACTTTTCAGATAGGGTGCCGGAAAATAGCCGTCTCCTTTCGTCGGCCAGGGGTGCGCATACCCTAGTTCGTCCAGATAAGTATCCCCGTCCTTGCCAGCATTCCACAGCAACTCCACCGTCTTGCCGTTGCGGACCACTTCCGTGGTGCATTCGATCAGTGCATCCGGTCCGCAAATCAGGCTATCGATGGTTTCCTTGCGGATAAACAGGGTGTCACGGCATTCCTTGAAGTTGCCCCAAACATCGGAGGCACGTACTTTACGAGCCAGGTACCCGATGAATTCCCGGTCTTCACAACCCAGATCTGTCCATTGCTTTTCCAGTACTTCTTCATTGGTTGGAAATTCAATACACGGATTCGTGATAATAACCAGGTCCTCATGTTCTTTCATCTGCAAGCAACTGATGGTATCATTGACACACAAAATCTGAGGAGGCAACTTATTTTCAACTTTAATCACACCCCAACAACGGTTACCGGAAGCTATTTCCTGAACAACATAAGTCAACTCATGGCCAGCTTGCTCCACTGACACGGTATTGCCAGGTATGGATTTACCGGTTTGCGGATCGGTCAAAAAACAATTGTACCGGTCAATACAGCCGGCCTCATTCTCTATCAAAACATCCTGGGCAGTGACCACTCTAGTGCAATTCTGGCCCAGGCTGATGTTGACGCGATCCTGACAAGCCAGGCCGGCAGCCGCCCGTTTGCCGGACGTCTGAAGTGAATTGGCTACTCCATTTTCAATTACAGTGATGGTGAATCGGCACGTATCGGTGAATCCGAAAGGATCGGTGAGCACAACTTCATTAGCCGTGGTACCAATAGGAAACGGTGTACCCGGCAATTGACCACTGATGAGGTTAAGAAAGGACAAACAAGAATCTTCAATGCTATAGTCAGGTAAAAGCACGTCGCAACCAAATGGACCCAGGCTAATGATCGTATCTTCCGGGCAAGTCAAATTGCATACATAGGGGGAACAAAGTGCATTGGTCTGGATGTAACGGTCGCGGGTAAAACTCGTCGTACACCCATCCATATCCATAATGGTCAAGGTAACATCGAAACTATCAAGACTTGCATAATTATGAGAAGGATTTTGCATGTTTGACGAGCTTCCGTCTCCGAAATCCCATAGCCAGGAAGTGATGGGAGCTCCTGGTGTGGTTAAATCCTGGAATTGCACCGTTAGCGGGCCACAAGATTGGGTGGTATCCGCACTAAAATCAACATCAGGCCCAATGACTTGAACGTAATTGCTTTTGGAAACGAAATTGGTGCACCCAATCTCATCCGTTACATTAAGGGTCACCGTATACGTTCCCGGAGCCTGGTACGTGTGGGAAGGATTAGACAGGTTGGAATTATTTCCATCGCCAAAATCCCAATCCCAAGCAACAATGGGAAAAGGTGTTTGAGTAACAATAGTTTGAAAATCAACCGCCAATGGATTGCA
>JAGQXC010000157.1 GCA_020436785.1 Saprospiraceae bacterium
AGGAAATTGGTGGTGCAGCGCTGATTCAGATGAATGATAAGACTTCTGATCAAGATTAGGGTTGGCCAAGGGATGGTTGACCTGGATGGTGAACCGGACCGGGTAAATGGCTGATTAGACCAAAGATATTCCGGGCAGGTGATGCTAAAAAAGTGGCGGATCGTTAACAGCTTCCTTATAATTCAGAAAGTTGGTAACTGCATAACTCCAAAAAACCAAAAAACTAAATTCGGCTGTTCAATTCCGGTCCAACACTTGCCCTTTTTGATTACCCGCACGATCAATCATCTATTCAGGCTGATCATTGAAGTACCATCGGTCATTTTTTTCCGGCCTTCGATCAATGAACACGGTGGCAGGGTCAAAAGTCCGGCAAGATTGACCCACACCAATATATCTTGAATCAATCATTTCACTGAGAAAACGCCAGGTACCATGAAATGTACTGAAAAAAAGGCCATCCAAATGATCATCTTGGGGATGGCAATATTGTGTTTGACGCCATTATGGTCACAGATCACCACAACCTCCACATTAGGAGCGCCCATCACCATTACCGGCTTTCCAGGTGGTGTATGTGGTAATGAAGTTGCGGTTTATTCCTGTCAGAATTGTTTTTGTTGCAGTGAGTCCCTGGAGGAATTAAATCCGGTCATCCAGAATGCTTTGGCCACCACTCCAACCACTAACCGGCTAAAACTGCGTTGGGATCAGGTCTATAATTTTGATATGGAGGTAGGGTATTTGGATTTCTTTCATTATGCTTATCCGATTTATGATACGGTTCCGCAACAACTTTATTTTAATATGTATAGCGGCGCCGATGGAGCTCCTGCGGTAGCAAGAAATCAACGTGTCATCTACAATTCCTCTACTTCAGAAACATTTGTAAAGAGTATTTATGGGGGATCGGTGAAGTTTACCAAAGGGACGAAGGATGGGTACATTGCCATCCCTTACGTTGAAGTCAATGTGATTGACAACAACAACGCCTATCTGGTCTTTACTACCCTGGTTATCCCGGTGGTGGTCGAAGGTCCCACCCATCCGGAGATAGCGGTTCCGCTCATCGACACCGTAGCGGATCCCCAACTTCCTTACCTGGTCTTACATGCTCCTCCCGGGACGGAGAGCAGCAGTGAATTTGCCAAAAGCAAAACCACCTGCCGGGAGATCCAGACCAGCTACGCTCAGGATATGACTCATGCCGCCAACCTGGCGGTAAAAATCGGAGTTGCAGGTGAGGTCGGACTTTTTGTCACCACCAAATTTGAATTTTCGGTAACCTTTAACGCCGGGGTTGAAGCCGGTGAGTTGGCTATTCAAACCACCAACAATCAAACCTGTCTGTCCGTCGATGAAGGATTCATGACCTCATCTCTGCTTAACTCGGAAGGAGGAGGAGATGTTTTTATCGGATATGGCCGGGATCTGGGACTCGGATTGTACGAATTGATGACCATCGATCCCGCAACCTGCGAGGCAGGGATCGATACCGGGCTGGCTTACATCCCGGTTGGTGTTCCTAAAGAGTTTGTTTATACCACAGCAACCATCCAAAATGAGATCGTAAAATTGCAAGCACAGGTGGCGGACTCCCTGCAGAATGATCCGGAAGTCACTTTTAATGCCAAAAACCAACTGAATGTCTGGAAGCAGGTCCTGGCTATGAACCTGGCCAATATCAATAATCCCAATAATGAAGTGATCGGGAATTTCAGCATCAGTCCGGGTGTCACCAAGTCCAGTCAATCCAGCATTACCGTAGCACAATCCAATTCGATCAATTACGAACATTTTGTCAAGGCAAATGTCGGTGTCCAAGCGGTTTTGGAGGTGGCCGGATCCGGTGTTTCGGGAGGGTATCAGTATTCGGTGTCCCAACGTTACGGGCAAACCATGAATCAAAGTGAATCCGCGTCCCAGCTGATCAAGTATACGTTGCGCGACAACGATCCGGGTGATGTATTCAAGGGTGACATAGTACGTGATCCAATGTTTGGAACCCCCATCTTTCATCTGAATGAAGGCACCCGAAGCAGTTGCCCTTATCAGGGAGGTTACCAAAGGGATCAACCCAAATTAATCTTTAGCAATGAGTCGGATACCCTGACCATTTCCAATGCGCCGGCAGGAACCAAGCAAACCTTTCAGATTAAGGTATGCAACGACAGCGACGAGCCACGGACCTATTACCTGAAAGGAAATTCGGCCACCAATTTAAGCGGAGCGATCATTGAGGGATTTGGCAACAAACTGTTCAATACCAATGACGACGGAGTTGACTTTTACCTGATCCCGGCTAAAAGCTGCCTGGATGACGCCACCCTTTCCATTACGCAGGCAAACACGGAGGTCTATGATTACAACAACATTGAGATGTACCTGTACAGTTTGTGTCAACCGGCCAATGCCCCGATTGCTTCCAGCATTTACTTAAACGTCCATTACGTGCCGACGACCGGGGTTAAAGACCTTGCTGCAGAGGGAGTGAGCTTGAAGGTCGTTCCCAACCCCAATCCGGGTCACTTTTACATTGAATTGGAAGGATTCCATGACATTGGTCAATTGTCTATTTCAGATCTCAGCGGCAGGACGGTCTATCAAAGGGAGGTGGAAAGAGGTGATCAGCGCCTGGAACTTCAACATCAGCAATTTTATCCAGGCTTGTACCTCGTAACGCTGAAAAATGAAAGAGGCCAGGTGACCAAGAAATTAGTGATCGAGTAATTCATTACAACCTTTTGTCAAGAGGTAGGTTGCTGCATAACCCCAACAAAACCTATAAACCTGCCTCTTTTATCTTTTTCCCTTGTTCAATCCCGAAATTTCTCCATTCCGGCTACGCCTTCAGTTCTTAGATGCCGGCCGAGGTACGAGCGTCGGTACGAAATGACAATTCAACGTAGCGGATGGGTTTTTTCCTTTTCCTTTCTCCATTGTCCTTTGACCCTATACCTACTGACGATCGCTTCGCGCTGTCAGCATTGCACCACCCCATACCCCGCACCTCGTACCCCACACCCCGCACCACAATCCTATTCTACCCGGTTTAACAGGTTATGGAAAATCGAACGCACTGACCAGCGGTGATCCTGTTCAAACTTCTTCATTAAGCATCTATCATCCGCTTTCAGGATCCCTCATTGACGGTCCACCTGGTGGACCTATTCGGGATGACAGTTTAACTAAAAATCCAATGGGCTGACCGGTTTCGGGCACCCAACTACCCGCACCCCATACCTACTGACGAGCGCTTCGATGCTGTCAGCATTGCACCACCCCGTACCTCGTATCCCGCACCCCGTACT